>JBGPAT010000239.1:0-4826 GCA_041480885.1 Anaerolineae bacterium | reverse complement strand
TTCTGGCTGCCGCAGTGGATGCACTTGACCGCCTTCGAGCCATACTCGCTGTAGGCCATGAAGACATCGAAGCGCTGCTGACAGTTCAGGCAGACAAAATCATAGGTGGGCATGCGCAGATTTTACTACTGGTTTCTGCTTTGCTGCCGGACGGAGGCGCTCAGGTCCGGCAGCGGACGGACTTGCGCGCATTCGGTCGAGTACAATAAAGCCATGCCCGTCGATCCCGATTTCGATCGCAGTGCTCGTGAGCCTCTGCTGATCGTCATCTCCGGGCCGTCCGGCTCGGGGAAAGATACCGTCGTCCAACGCATGCAGGAACAGGGCCTGCAGTTCCACTTCGTGGTAACCGCCACCACGCGGCCGAGGCGCCCCGCCGAAGTGCACGGCAGGGATTACTGGTTCGTCTCGCACGAGGAGTTCGCCAGGATGATCGAGCAGAATGAACTGATCGAGTACGCGGTCGTGTATGGCGACTACAAGGGTGTGCCGCGCGCACAGGTGCACGAAGCCCTGGTCAGCGGGCGGGACGTGGTGATGCGCCTGGACGTGCAGGGTGCGGAAACCGTCCGCAAGCTCGTCCCGGAGGCCCTGTTGATCTTCATCACTGCTGACAGCGAGGAGGACCTGGTGCGCCGTCTCCATCAGCGTCAGACCGAAACGCCGGATGAGCTTGCGATCCGCATCGCGACCGCCCGCAAAGAGCTGAGACGCGTCGAGGCCTTCGATTACGTGATCGGCAACCATGATGACCTGCTGGACCACACGGTGGAGGTCGTCCGCGCCATCATCGAAGCGGAACATCACCGCGTGCGGCAGCGAAAGGTCAATCTGTGAGCCAGTTTGCGCCGCAGGATCAGCGGCCGGTCGCGCCGCCTCCGTTGCGTCTCAGCCTGCCGGCTCAGGTGCCTTATGCAGCCTACGGGATCGTTGCCTTAACCAGTCTTATCTATCTATTGCAGTTGGGCAGCGTCGCCCTGTTCGGCTACGCCAACGCCGCCGCCCAGTTGGACTGGCTCGAAGCGTACGGCGCGCGCATCAATGACCTGATCCGGGCTGGGGAGCTGTGGCGCTTCCTGACGCCCGTCCTGTTGCATGCCTCGGTGCCACACATCCTGTTCAATATGTACGCGCTGATGATCTTCGGGCCCAATCTTGAGCGCCACTTCGGGCATGCACGCTTTATCACGCTGTACGTGCTGGCGGGTTTCACGGGAAACGTCCTGTCATTCGTGCTGTCCAACGGGTATTCGGTGGGCGCCTCCACCGCCATCTTCGGGCTGGTGGGTGCCGAAGGCATCTTCCTGATCCAGAACCGGGGACTCTTCGGGAGTCAGTTCGGGCGCGCCATCGGCAATGTGATCTTCATCGTGGCAGTCAACCTGATGCTCGGGCTCACGCCGGGGATAGACAATTGGGGGCACGTCGGCGGCCTGCTCGGAGGCTTGATCTTCACCTGGTTTGCCGGGCCGGTATTGGTCGTGCAGCCAGCCGTGCCGATGGGATATGTCCAGGATCCGACGCAGGGGGCACTGCCGGCACTGCGCCTGGCGGATCAGCGCGAGCCGCGCGAGGTGCTGACCGGCGCAGCGGTGGTTGTGCTGATCTTTGGCGCATTGGCAGTCGCCGGGTTTCTAGGCCTCTAAGCACACTTTGATAAAAAAATGGACGGGCGTTTGCCCGTCCATTTTGGTTTCCTTTGATCTTACAGATTGCGGCCGCTGCGCGGATCCAACGCATCCCGCAGGCCATCGCCCAGCAAGTTAATGGACAGAATGATCATCACAATGAACAGGCTCGGGAAGACCCACATCCACCAGGCGCCGCGCATCAGGAACGACTGCGCCTGCTGCATCATGTTGCCCCAGGTGGAGGTTGGCGACTGGACTCCCAGACCCAGGAAGGACACATAGGCCTCGAGCAGGATGGCAGAAGCCAGGCCAAGCGTGGCTGCCACGATAATGGGGCCGAGTGTGTTTGGAACCAAATGGCTGAAGAAGATGCGGGTGTTGCTGGCGCCCAGCGCCCTGGAGGCCTCGATGTAGTCCAATGACTTGAGCGAAAGCACGTTGGCGCGCACGATACGAGCCAGAAACATCCAGGATGTGATGCCGATCACCAGGATCACAATGCCGATGCTGCCGCTGAATGTGCGGCCCAGGATCGTGACCTGCCCCACATTGCGGCCGATGAATTTGGCCAGCACGATCAGCAGGAACAGCGCCGGGATGGCAAGCATAGCCTCGGTAAATCGCATCAGGATGGCGTCCACCCAGCCGCCATAATACGCCGCCACACCACCGATCAGCGTACCCAGGGAGACTTCAAGAATGACCGCCATCAGCCCGATGAAAAGGGAGATCTGCCCGCCGTAAATGATGCGGTTGAAGACATCGCGCCCGACACTATCCGTGCCGAACCAGTGCACGTTGGATGGACCAGCCAGGCTGGCCGTAAGATCAGTATTGTTGGCCGCGGTCTCGGGCACGATGATTGATCCGCCGATGATGAAGAGCAGCAGCAGAATGACCCCCACGCCGCCGATCATGGCCATGCGGTGCCTGCGGAAGCGCCGCCAGACCAGCTGGCCGGGAGTCAGCGGCTCCTGGACTTCTTCTGTAACGAAGTCCACTGCTGCAAGGGGTGAGGGCTGCGAAAAGGTGGGATTTGCGGTCATGGCAGGATCCTAACTCAGGCGAATGCGCGGATCCACAACGGTGTACACCATATCCACCACAATCGTGAAGAACACCACGGCGGTGGAGGTCAACAGCAGCACACCCAAAACGACCGGGTAGTCGCCGCGTTCCGCATATTCCCAGAACAGCCGTCCCATACCGGGCCAGGAAAAGATCGATTCGGTTACCAGCGCGCCGCCCAGCAGGAAGGGAATGTCCAGGCCGACGATCGTGACGAACGGCAGGATGGCATTGCGCAAGGCGTGCTTGAAGAGCACGGTGCGTGAGCTCAGGCCCTTGGCGCGGGCGGTGCGTACGTAGTCCAACCCCAGTACCTCCAGAATGCTCGAGCGCAGGTAGCGGGAGTAGCCGGCCGTCTGGATGCATACCAGGCAGAAAACGGGCAGCACGAGATGCCGCAGCATCTGGTAGGGATCTGTGGGACTCCAGATATCCGCGCCGGTGGGCAGGTAGGGCAGGTGCCAGAGTTTGAACTGCACCGCGAAGATCTCAATGGTGCCCAGGGCAATGAAAAAGATCGGCATGGAATAGCCGACGAAGGAGAACGACGTAATCAGATTATCGGTGAATGAATACTGCTTGATGGCCGCTATCAGCCCCAGGATCAGCGAAATGATGATAATGAATACCTCAGCGGTCGACATCAGGATCAGGGTCATTGGCAGGCGCTGCTGGATCATGAGCAGCACCGGTTGTTTCGAGAAGAAGGAATTACCCAGATTTCCCTGTAGAGCCAGGCCCAACCATTTGATGTACTGGATTGGCATGGGTTGATCCAGGCCCAGGTTTCTCCGTATGGTCTCGCGATCCGCCGCGGTCATCGCCTGCTTGGTTGCATACTGCGCCATTGGGTCTGAGGAGAGCCGCGTGAGGATGAAACACAGCATGGTGATGATGAACAGGATGAAAAACGCCTGCACAATTCGGCGTACCAGGTAAGCCCACATGGATCAGTCCTCTCTGGTTGGGAGGGCGGTTGCTTCGTCTCCGCTGCGCGGCTACTCGCAATGACCTTCGCAACTTATGGATAGACCTGTGGCGCCGCACGGCGCCACAGGTCCACATGCAGATTCGGAATTCTACGACTTACTTTACGTCATAGTCCTCTGCTTGCCAGGCACCGCCGCCGCCCCCCGAGTACCCGGAGCTGAGCGGCATCACGAGCCGGGACGAATACCCGTAGATGTTGGCGCGGGCGTACAGCGGGACCATCAGCGCGTTGTCGTACATGTACTGTTGGATCGCATCGTAGGCCTTCTTGCGGCCCGCATTATCGGCGGTCGCCAGCCCCGCCTTGAACATGTCATCCAGCTTGGGATCGCAGAGATGATAGTCGTTCGCACCGAGCGGGTTGCCCTTGCTTGGAACGTCAAGGCAGTCCCAGCTGCTGGTGGCATCCGGATCCGGATAGTAGCCCGTGGTGAAGATGGCCATATCGAACTTGCCGGTCGCCATATCGGCGCCCTCGCTGTAGGAGCCGAAGAACGTGCCGGCCGGGATATGGTTGGGCTTGATGTCGATGCCGATCTTCTTCAGGTCGGACTGGATTGCCAGGACGTTATCCACACGGCGCTGGGCAGTAGTGGTCTCAATGCCGAGGGAGAACTTGACCGGTTTGCCGTCGCAGGTGCCGGCGCGGATGCCATCGGCGCCCGCTTTATACCCGGCCGCATCCAACAGCGTGGCGGCCTGAGCCTGATCAAAAGGATACGGCGTCAGGGCCGTGTTGTACCAGTAGGAGTTCGGCCACAAGGTGGCGATAAACGCCTTCTCGTCCTCCTTCAGGTAGTTCTTAATGAAGGACAGGCGGTCGATGCCGAGCATGATTGCCTTACGGACGTTCACGTCCTTGAAGGGGCAGAAGCCGTTGACATCGCTCACGCCTTTGCCGTCCGTGCCGGTCGTCGTGCCCAGGTTGAAGAACAGGTGCTCGAACTCAGGTGTGGGATCCACGCGCAGCTGAATGCCCTGCGGCGCGAGCGCTTTGATGGCATCGATGTCGGACTCGGCAAAGTTGACCGCGAGGTCCACATCACCGGCCTTCAAGGCAGCCATTTCAGCTTCAGGACTCGCAACGAACTTGATGTTGATGAAATCCAATTTCGCAGGGTTGCCAAAGTAGTTGGG
>JBGPAT010000238.1:0-4848 GCA_041480885.1 Anaerolineae bacterium | reverse complement strand
AGTCTCGACCCCGTGCGAGTCTTCACGAACAGATCATCCGGGAAACAGGGCTACGCGCTTTCACAGGCCGCCATCGATGCCGGCGCGCAAGTCACGTTGATCACCACCCCTACCGCGTTGACGCCTCCTGTGGGTGCGCTTGTGATCCCTGTGCAAACCGCAAAGCAGATGCTGGATGCCGTTGTGCGCGCTTGCGCCGGAGCCGACGCCTTGGTCATGGCTGCCGCCGTGGCTGACTTCCGGCCGAAGCGGGTCGCTGCCGACAAGTTGAAGACGCGCGACGGCATTCCCCAGATCCAATTCGAGCCAACCGAAGACATTCTGAAGACCGTGGCCGCCGGCCGGCCGCCGCGCGTCATCGTGGGCTTTGCAGCCGAGTCTCGCGATCTCATTCAGAACGCCGTTGATAAACTGAAATCCAAGCATTTGGATCTGATCGTCGCAAACGACATTACCTCCAAGGACAGTGGCTTCGGCGCGGACAACAATCTCGTCACGCTGATCCACGCGACTGGCCGGACGGAGCCGTTGCCACTGATGAGTAAATCCGAGGTGGCCGATGTCATTATAGAACGCCTCGCCGCACTGCTGGAGTAGTCGTGCGCGTCCTCATCATCTCAGACATCCACGCCAACTCCGCCGCGCTCGAGGCCGTCCTGCAGGACGCCGGCCCTACCGATGAGACCTGGTGCCTTGGCGACCTCGTGGGCTATGGCCCGGAGCCCAATATGGTCATCAAGCAGGTGCGCCGGTTGCCCGGCTTGACTTGCATGCTGGGCAATCATGATGCGGCTGTTGCGCACCGCGTCGATTTCGAGGCCTTCAATGGCGATGCACGGCGCTCCCTGACCTGGACACAGACTGTCCTGACCGCGGACAATGCCGACTTCCTGCAAAGCCTGCCGCGCCAGCCGGAGGTTCGCAGCGATGTAACCCTGGCACACGGCAGCCCCCGCGACCCCACCTGGGAATACATCTTGAACAGTCTCACGGCGCGGCTGAATTTTGGGCAGTTCAGCACGCCGTTCTGTTTTGTCGGTCACACACACATCCAGAGCCTGTTTCAGTTGGACGGGTACGCCGATCACATCAGCATGGGCATGACCAGACCGGGTGAGGTCGTCGTTCTCACGCCGCGCGTCATCGCCAATCCCGGTTCCGTCGGTCAGCCTCGCGATCGCGATCCGCGTGCGGCGTATGCCATCTTCGACACCAGCATGCACACCTGGGAGCCTCGCCGCGCGGACTACGATATCGCTTTGGTCCAGGAGCGCATTCGGGAAGCCGGTTTGCCTCCCCGGCACGCTGAAAGGTTGGCCGAGGGCTGGTAGCCGCACGCTGCTCTCAGAGCCAGGGGGTTAGGGTGGAACTTTTATCGGTGCACTTCGTCTGAGAATCAAATCGCCGTTGCGTAGTCCTTGAAGGAGGATGAAATGAAGCGCACCCTTATCATGATCATGCTCGTGGCAATGCTGGGCTTGGTTGCCTGCAGCACCGCCAAATCCGGCATAAGAACCGCTGAAATGCCCGCCGCCACCGCGGCTGCCTCCCTAGGGCGCGAGTTTGCCGTGGGCGGCGCCGCCCCCGCCCCACAGCAATCCGTCGCACCTTCCAATGACCTTACCAAGTCAGGCAGCCAGGGCACCGCCTCAACTGATCGCCTTGTGATTCAGAACGCTGACCTGTCTGTGGTGGTCAAGGACGTCAACGCTGAGGTGACCGCCATCCAAGCCATGGCCAAGGCCATGGGCGGCTTTGTCGTCTCGGTCGAAGTCCACCAGACCTCAGCCCCGGATGGCACGCCCGTGCCTCAGGCGCAAGTCGTCGTGCGCGTGCCCGCGGCCAGCCTGGACGATGCCCTGAACCAGGTCAAGAAAGACTCCGTCGATGTCAAGAACGAGACGCGTTCCGGCCAGGATGTCACCGATCAGTACGTGGACCTGCAGTCCCGGCTCACGGCCAAGCAGGCAGCGGAAACCCAGTTGCTGAGCATCATGCAGGATGCCAAGAAGACGGAAGACGTGCTGGCGGTCTATGCACAGCTTCAGCAGGTCCAAAGCGACATCGAGGTGCTGAAGGGCCAGATCAAATACACCGAACAGTCCGCCGCTATGTCGGCGCTCAGTGTAACCATCATCGCCGAAAAGACCGTCAAACCCATCGAAATCGGCGGCTGGAAACCCCAGGGCGTGGCGCGTGATGCCCTCCAGAGCCTGATCTTCTTCTGGCAGGATTTCGTGGACTTCATGATCCGGTTCTTCCTCCTCATCCTGCCCATCCTGATCACCATCGCCATCCCGTTCTATCTCGCCTTCCTGGTCCTCCGCTGGATCTTCCGCAAGCTCCGCAAGCCAAAGGCGAAGCCGCAGCCCGACGAAACGAAGAAATAGGTGCTCGAGAGACGTCCTAACCGGACGTCTCTTTCATTGCGCATATAATTTCTCAGCATGGAAATGCCGAACTCTCCTGCATGCAAGCCTGGATGCGCGGAGAATGGACGAGGGCGTTGGTCCATTCTTTGCCATCCCGCCGGTCATGGCCGGCACCGCGCCGCGGATCTGAGGCGCGCGGATTAGCGGGGGCAATGGACAGACTCGCCCGGCATGCGCAAGAGCTGTTCCACGTTCAACTCACGGGGCCGCAGGTGCGCGCCCTCATCACCTACGAGCGCGAGCTCCTCGACTGGAACCGCAAATTCAACTTGACCGCGCTGCGCGATGCCGAGTCGATCCGCATCAAGCATTTCCTCGACTCGTTTTCCTGCGTGCTCGCCTGGGGTACGAAACCCCCTCATCGCTTGGTCGACGTGGGAACGGGCGCCGGCTTCCCCGGACTGCCCCTCAAGATCCTCTATCCCCCCCTGAAGCTGACCCTGGTGGAGTCCGTCGGAAAAAAGGCCATGTTCTGCGAGCACATCGTGCGCCTGCTCAACCTTGAGGGCGTGGAGGTTGTCAAGGGCCGCGCCGAAGATGCAGGCTGCATGCCCGAACACCGCGAGCGCTACGATTGGGCCGTGGCCCGCGCAGTCGCCAACATGAATGTGCTTGGGGAGTTCCTGCTGCCCTTCGTGAGGGTGGGCGGCACCGCTCTCGCCATGAAGGGCGAAAGCGGGCCGGCGGAAGCCCAATTGGCTGAAAAGGCTATGAGACTATTGGGCGGGAAACTGCGGCAGGTCATCCGGGTCAGCCTGCCCGGGATCGTGGATGAACGCACCCTGATCCTGGTCGAGAAGTTCGCGGCGACCCCGGCGAAGTATCCACGCAAAGCGGGCATGCCGGTCAGGCGCCCGCTCTAGAGACTCAGCTGCCAACCAGATGGAGTTGTGCTTCCGGACGCGCGATGCCGTCCGGAAGCCCGATCTCCGGCTCAACCCCTGCGGAAAAGCCTAATCACGACTAGCAGGACTGCTGCCCCAATAAAGGCGACAACAATGTCGTTGAGCAGGACAGGCGTCAGGCCGATTGAAATGTGCAGGAGACCCAACAGCCAGCCGCCGATGAAGGCTCCGATGACGCCCACGATCACGGTGCCAATGCAGCCGGTGTGGATGCCACCGATCAGCCATTCGGCCAGCAGGCCCGCGATACCCCCCACAATGATCCAGGTAATGATTGAGTTAGGCGCCATAGGTGTCTCCTTCCGTACGATAATTGTAACGCAGGCGGGCGGTGATGTGTTATCCTCGGACCATGCCTGCAGGGCCCCGCGTGACCGATAATAATGATTGCATAACAGGTCACTTGTCCTCCTTGATTCGCACTTTTTACCGTGATACACTGTAATTCGGAGCGTCGGAGACGGAGCGCAGGCACCGTTTGTACGACACTTCCGGCCCAATAAATGCCAACACCTCTGCTCGTCGTGACCCCCAGCCCCAACTTTGGGGATTTGATCCGCCGCTCGCTCGAGGAGACGGGACGCTACAGCGTTTTCGTCGTCAGCAGCAAGGCCGCGGCCATCGTCCGCGCCGACGAGGAGAACTGCCGAACGGTTTTCCTCGACCTCGATCTGGGTGAGCAGTGGGTGGAAGAGATCGGCTCGTCGTTGCGCACGATCATCCCCAAGATGAAGCTGTTCGTGCTCGCAGGGGACGAGACGCCTTCAGCCCTTGATTCGATCCGGCCGTGGACCTTGATCCGCAAGCCGTTCCAGGTGCCTGAGATATTGTCCACACTGGCGCCGCCCACTCCCGGCGCTGCTGAGGCGATGCCCGTAGCCGCACCCACACCGACCACTAGTGAGCCGCTGTGGTTGTACGATGTCAATAAAGCCGCACGACATCTCACACAGCTGACGCTTGAGAGTTCATCGCAGGCCGCGCTGATCACGAAGGACGGTGCCCTCTGGGCCTACGCGGGCCAGCTGTCCCAGGAGGCGGCCAAGGAAGCGACCGCAACCATCGCGCGCAGTTTTGATAATGACATGGACGGCGACCTGCTGCGCTTCGCGCGGCTGGACAGCACGGGAGCCGAACACATCCTGTACGCGACGCGTCTCACCCAAAACATGCTGCTGGGTCTGGTCTTCGACGCGGAGACGCCTTTCAGCGCCATCCGTGCACAGGCAGGCCAGCTCGGCACCTCTTTCGGTGAGACCGAGATTGACAAGCAGGAACCTCCCAGCCTCCCGCTCAAGTGGCCGGAGTCCGCCTCCCCCACGGCCCCCGCTCCTTTCACGGATGAAATCGAAGACGAGGTGCAAGAAGACGAGGATGATGACGTCGTACCGGTGGCTCCGATCAGCAGCATCTTGACGGATGTCCCTGAACCGGATGTCGCGCCGGTGGAGAGCAAACCGCTTACCGTTGAGTCCGGAGGCACGTGGCACCCAGCATTCGCCGCTGAGCCT
>JBGPAT010000237.1:0-4850 GCA_041480885.1 Anaerolineae bacterium | reverse complement strand
TCGGCACACCCGATGATCTGCTGCGCCTAGGCAGGACGATCGTCTTTGACATATTTCCGGCGGAGGCCGGCGGAGGCTATTTCTACGATTTTACGCGAACATGGACGCTTGGGTATGCAACGCCCGAAGCCCAGAAGCTGTACGACGAGGTCAGACAGGCGTACGACAAAGTGATCGACAATCTGGATCTAAATGTTGGTTTCAAGGAGTATCAGAAACTGGTTTCGGAAGACTTCCACAATGGGGGCCACAATACGCCGATCCATACCCCGGGGGTCCTCAAAGAGGGATACGTACACTCGCTGGGACATGGGCTTGGCCTCAACGTCCACGAAAGGCCGTGGAGCCGCCATACGGCGCCGGATGACAACATCCTGCGCCCCGGGGTCGTGTTCACTATTGAGCCAGGGTTGTATTATCCAGACGAGGGCATGGGGGTGCGTATCGAAGACACTTATTGGTGCCGGCCAGACGGAAAGATGGAACTGCTGGCAGAATATCCGTACGGCTTTGTGCTGCCGATGGAAAAATGGAAGGGCAAGGCAGCGTGAGCAGTTCGACCGCAGAAAAGACTCGTGAGCAGCCAGCGAGCGCGCATGTGCAGGAAGCCGCAGCAACCGGAATGGCTCCTGGACTTCGGCCCGGGCGCATCCTGGCGGTAGAGACGTCGTGCGATGAAACCGCGTGCGCAATCCTGGCGGATGGACGCGCACTATTAGCCTCGACCGTGGCATCGCAAATGGAAATACATGCGCGTTATGGAGGCGTGTTCCCGGAAGTGGCGTCGCGACAGCATGTTCTATCCATCGTGCCCGTGATCGAGGAGACGCTGGAACGGGCGCATCTCACGCTCAAAGAGATGGACGGCATCGCGGTCACACGCGGCCCCGGATTAGCTGGCTCACTCGTCGTCGGAGTGAACGCGGCGAAGGGCCTTGCCCTAGGCTCGGGCCTGCCGCTAATCGGTGTAAACCATCTCGAGGGGCACCTGTATTCAGCGTGGATCTACAATGCCGGAGAGTCCGTGCCGGATGAGCCCCAGTTTCCTCTGACGGCCTTGCTGGTATCCGGCGGTCACACCGAGCTCGACCTGATGACCAACCATCTTGAATACAAGCGGCTGGGTTCCACACTGGACGATGCGGCGGGCGAGGCCTTTGACAAAGTGGCACGCATGTTGGATCTTGGCTACCCCGGTGGCCCGGCTATTCAGAAGGCAGCGGAGGACGGCGACCCAACGCGCTTTAAGTTCCCACGTGCGTGGCTGGAAGCAACCTGGGACTTTTCATTCAGTGGACTCAAGACTGCCGTGCTGCGCGAGGTGAAGAAATATACCTCTGGTGGCAGATCTCTGCCGGTTGCTGACTTGGCAGCCTCGTTTCAGGCGGCCGTTGTGGACGTGTTGTATGAGAAGGCGCTGGACGCAGCGCGAGAGACTGGATCACGAGAAATCCTGCTGGCGGGAGGAGTCTCGGCCAACCGCGTCTTACGGGACACGTTCGTGCGCCAAGGCCAATTCAAGGTGCACATTCCCCCGATCTCTTTGTGTACCGACAACGCGGCAATGATCGCGGCGGCGGGCTACTACCGTCTCGTCCTCGGGTACACCTCGGGCCTCGACATGGACGTTCAGCCTACGTGGCCCTTGTCGTGATGCGACGGACTGCTCCCGAGAATACCCCCCAGCTGTAGGAAAAATGCAAACCGCGCTTGGGTCGGCCCAACCCGCACGCGGTTTGATAGAGGAGAATGCAACCCCTATTATATTCAGGGGCTTTAGCGCAGACTGAAGCACAAGTAAGATTTGCATGAGAGTTTTCCCGTGACCGCGCTGCGTAGGCGCTCTGCAGCTGAGAGGAACAACGGGCTCGCAGGCTCGAGAGGGCGTGATCAACAGTCGGCAAGCGATCACCGGCGCACGACGAGAATCCAGGCCAAGGGTGGCGCCGTGCATGGAAGATCTATCGGGCCAGCGCTGCCTTGATATCTTTGAGCGACACCGGACCCGCGCGGACAATCACTAATTCTGGTTGCGTGAGGTCAACAACGGTGGAGGGAATACCCCCGGGAGCCTTGCCCCCGTCCAGGATCAAATCGATGCGGCCACCCATTTGCGCCAGAACTTCCTGTGCGGAAGATGGGCTGGGCCTGCCTGACAGATTGCCGGAAGTCACAGCCATAGGGCCCGCGAGGCGAAGCAGAGCGCGCGCGGCCGCGTGATCGGGCACGCGCACGCCAACGGTCGCAGAGGCTGAAACGGCCTGGGGCAGGCTTGGCTTCTTCCATGTGATCAAGGTCAATGGTCCGGGCCAGAAACGAGCGGCAAGACGGCGGGCAGCCTCCGATATCTCGGATGAAACAAGTTCAAGAGCTGATGCATCAGCCAGCAAGATAGGGATGGCTCTGTCTGTCGGCCTTTCCTTTGCGCGGAAGATGCCCTCGACGGCCTCGCCGTTGAAAGCCAGGGCCCCCAACCCGTATACCGTGTCAGTTGGAAATGCGACCAGCCCGCCGTCGTGCAAGATCGCCAGGGCGCGTTGCAGACTCCCAGCACGCTCCGCAGGAAGTATAAGCGTCCGCATGTCAGGACGAAGGCAACTGAATCTCCAGTAGGCGATCGTGTCCCGCCAAATCCTGGTGCAAGTGGATCGCGGCAGAAACAAAAGCGTCGTACGCCAGGGAAAGCACCGCCGCGCCGCGCGTGGCTTCGACCTCGAGAAGAATCCGTCCACCGGGCGCCATCCATTCCGGAACGAGCTTGAAGAGCTTGCGGAATGGATCGAGGCCGTCGGCACCACCATCCAATGCGAGGGCAGGCTCCCGAGCGTAGACCGGCAGAATGTGGAGTTCAGCGGAGGGAACGTACGGTAGATTTGCGCACACCAGATCAAAATGGCCGTCCGTGGAGAGACCGGCAATGTGCTGCGGAAGAATGTTGCACTCCAGGAAATCAATGCGATCAGCGACCTTGTTCTTCTGCGCGTTGTAGCGCGCCACCTTCAGGGCGGCCAGCGATATGTCCGTAGCCAGCACGCGCACGCCCGGCACGTGTGCTGCGAGACAAATGGCGATGCACCCGCAGCCCGTACCGACATCGGCCACCGTGCGCCGGCCCGGTGCAGCCTGCAGCCAGGCCACCGCCCGTTCGACCAGCAACTCCGTTTCTGGACGGGGAATCAATACCTCGGGCGTAAGGTCGAAATCGAGATCGAAGAATTCCTGGTGACCGGTCACGTAGGGGAGGGGCTCTCCCAGCTCAAGGCGGCGGACATAAGCTTCGAGGGCGTCGCTGCGGTCCTGGTCCAGCGGCGAAGTGGAGTGCGCGAAGAGCCAAGTGCGCGGTCGCTGAAGCACGTGCGCCAGGAGAACCTGTGCGTCAAGCTGGGGCGTATCGCTCAAGGGCGATAAGCGCGCAGCGGTCGAGTCGAGCAAGTCCTGTACAACGGTGATCATGGCTATACGCGGCGCTCAGAGGCGCTTGCAGCAACGAGCTTGTCGGTCTCGTCGCGCGTCGAGAGGTCTTCGATGAATTCATCGATGGCGCCGTCCAACACGACCGGCAGATTGTAGATCGACCGCCCAGTGCGATGATCAGTCACACGGTTTTGGGGGTAGTTGTAGGTGCGGATCTTCTCGGAGCGTTCGCCTGTGCCGATCTGCGCGCGACGCGTGTCTTCCAGAGCTGCCCGACGTTTTTCCTCCTCAATCTGATAGAGCCGGGCGCGCAGGATCGCCAAGGCGCGCAGCTTGTTCTGGAGCTGTGAACGCTCATCCTGGCAGGCAACCACAAGGCCAGTTGGTAGATGCGTGATGCGAACGGCCGTGGAGTTCTTCTGTACATTTTGCCCGCCGGCGCCGGACGATCGGAATACATCCACGCGAATATCTGATTCGGGTATGGTAATGTCGACGTCGTCCACCTCAGCCAGGACTGCTACTGTCGCCGTCGAAGTGTGTATGCGACCCGAGGCTTCAGTGGATGGCACGCGCTGGACGCGGTGCACTCCGGACTCGTACTTGAGCTTGGAGAAGGCACCCCGGCCCTTGATCTCAAAAATGACCTCCTTGTAGCCTCCGATTCCGATGGCGTTTTCCGACATGATCTCGGATTTCCAGCCCTGCCGCTCAGCGAAGCGCGCGTACATGCGGAAAAGGTCAGCCGCAAAGAGCGCCGCCTCATCGCCGCCTGCGCCGGCGCGGATTTCCACAATGACACTGCGCTCATCACGCGGGTCCTTGGGTACCAGCAAACGCTTGATGTCTTGCTCCAGGGTCTCGATCTTTGGGGTCAGATCCTGCACCTCGGCTTCCGCGAGGGACCGGAGTTCAGGATCTGTCTCAGAGGCCAGCAGCCCTTTGGCCTCTTCGAGGCGCTTGAGTGCTTGGGCATATTCCCGCGACCTGACAACGACCGCTTCAAGGTCGCTTCGCTCCTTGCTTAACTCAGCCGCCCGCTGATAGTTGGCTCCGACCTCGAGCAGCTGTTGACCGAGTTCCTCATAATGCCGTTCAATTGCGGAAAGTCTATCGAACATAATTGCCCATGCCTTGCACTGCAAAGCCCGCAGGTGAAGCCAACTTCGCGAAGGACACCAGGTGGATGCCTGGTGTCTTTTGGCGCTCCATGCTGCCCGGCTTCCGAGCGCGGCGAATTATACCAGCGGGCGGCATCCGGCCGCCGCTAACGAGCATTCCGTCCAATGCAACCGCACGCAGCACTGGCGTGTTGCTGCCGCAAATGTCAGCCGTGGCTCCTGCACCGTCGATGAGTCCTCGTGCCGGAGAAGTCTTCTCCTGGGGCACTGATATCCAGAACTCACTAGACGTTGATGAAAAGCGACAACACAAAG
>JBGPAT010000236.1:0-4876 GCA_041480885.1 Anaerolineae bacterium | reverse complement strand
GGCCGCGCGCCGCCGGAACCTCTTTACCCCTGCTGCGCCACAAGTCTTCAGGTTTGGACTGGTCGGCCTGGCGGCACTAATGACCGCCGTCATTATCGCGTTACGAGTGCTGCCCGCTTGGGGAGAGGGTGAAGGCAACTACCCGAAAATGGAAGCATACTTGGAACATGCCGGAATCCAGCCCGGCGAGCCGGTGATGGTTCGCAATCCTCCCGGATACTACTTAATGACAGGCCGATCCGCGGTTGTCGTGCCGTATGGCGACGCTGCCTCGATGCTGGCGGTGGCAAGCCGTTACGGCGCAAAATACCTCATCATAGAAGCGGTGGGAGCGGCCGGGCCAATCAAGTCGGTCTACGAGGATCTGAGCAACCCGCATCTTCCCTATTTGGGCAGCTTGGATGGAACACGCGTTTTCAGAATCCAACCCTGAGTTGTCGCGTCGGGATTTCAGTATCATCCTGGCCGTAGTACTTCTGGGCGTTGGAGCCTACCTGCTGGCGAGCGCCCTCACCTATCGGCTTGGTTTCCCGCTGGATGATTCCTGGATTCATCAGACCTACGCCCGAAACCTGGCAATGGAGGGGCGGTGGGAGTTTCGGCTCGGTCAACTCTCCTCCGGCTCAACCGCGCCGCTTTGGACGCTGTTGCTCGTGCCTGGATTTTGGCTGCATCTGGGGCCTCTGTGGTGGAGTTACATATTGGGTGGCGGCGCGCTGCTTGGGTTGAGCGTGATCGCTGAGGTCACCGCGCGGCGCCTTGTGCAAAGCTACAAACCAAAACTGCCGTGGGTCGGATTGTTCTTTGCCTGCGAATGGCACATGCTCTGGGCCGCGGCCTCAGGCATGGAAACTGCGCTTCAAGCGCTCTCGGCGACCGCGGTGCTGGTATTGCTCATGACGAGGTCGCATCGCTATTTGACCCTCGGCTTGTTGACGGGCCTGAGCATCTGGGTGCGGCCGGATGGTCTGACCCTGGCAGGCCCCGTCGTGCTGACGATCGTCTTCGTCGAGCCGACGTGCCGCGATAAACGCCGCGCTGTCCTCGCTTACTTGATAGCATTGGGAGCCTTGTTTCTTCCGTACCTCCTGATGAACCTCTGGTTGTCGGGCACACCCTGGCCGAACACGTTCTACGCCAAACAGACGGAGTATGCCGCATGGCAAGCTCAACCGATTCTTGACCGCGCAGGCGTGCTGCTTATCCAAATGCTAACCGGACCCAGCGTCGTGCTCTTGCCGGGTGCCATCGGCACGGCTCTGCTCTCAATCCGTCGGCGCGACAGGCCGATGATCGCGGCAATGCTGTGGTGTGCCGGATACATTCTTCTATACACACTGCGACTGCCGGCTTATCAACACGGTCGTTATCTAATGCCGGCAATGCCCATTTTCTTTCTTTTCGGCATGCTAGGATATCTCCGCTTCGTGGGATCAAGCCTGTTGGGACCCTACCAGGGTTTGGTCGACAAAGCGTGGCGATTGAGTCTCGTATCCGTGACTCTGGGCTTCGTGATCCTGGGAGCACTCGCTTACGCCAACGACGTGGGACTAATAGAATCGGAGATGGTCAATACGGCAAAGTGGGTGGACACAAACGTGCCGCCGAATGCCATCGTGGCGGCTCATGATATTGGAGCGTTGGGCTACTTTGATGATCACCCCTTGATTGACTTGGCCGGATTGGTCTCGCCGCAAGTGGTGCCTTTTATGCGGGATCAGGCCCGCCTCGCTCAGTTCCTGAACGATCGAGGCGCCAACTACTTGGTCGCGTTCCCGAACCTGTATCCGGAGCTGGCACAGCACGCGCTGCCCGTGTATTCCAGCGGAGGGCGTTTCGCCCCGGCGATGGGGGAGCCGAATCTGACTGTTTATTGCTGGTCGTGCCGATAGCCGAGACCCAAGGCTCAGCCAGGCGGTGCCTGCGGTCAAGCCCGCCTAACCGTGGTCCATGCATGGGCGGACGCGACCCCGTCGGTCGTGCCATACTAGGTTACGGAGTCCTCTCACCCGACGATCTCTGACCCCGTGTGGGCGCGCCAGGCCCAGCCGGCGCATATCTCTCCCCCTATCACTGGGACCGGTCTCCGACGATGGGCTTCGGGCAAGTCCCGGAAATTCTTTCGTGCTATACTGAAAAAGGCGAATTGGACGCTGCAGGATGAACAAGATCACTTTGCTCGTTGTTGATGACCATCCACTGTTCCGGCAAGGCGTCACCGACGCGCTATCGCTCGAATCCGACATGAACGTGCTCGGGGAAGCCGCCAGCGGAGACCAAGGGCTGAACATGATCCGCTCTTTGGAACCGATGGTCGTCCTGCTCGATGTGAATCTTCCTGGCATGAACGGCCAGCAGATTACCCATCAAGTGACTCTCGAGAAGCTGCGCACGCGTGTGGTGCTCATGACCGGCTATGATGATGTGGAGCAATCGCTGCACGCGGCCTTGGCTGGTGCGGCGGCATATCTTGCCAAGGACATTGAGCCAAAGAGCCTTGTGAGCACCATACACAACGTGGCCGATGGCAAGTTCGTCTTTGGCTCGAAAGTGATGGACCGGCGCGAATTGCAGGCCTGGATCGAGGATCAGATCGAGGGCGCGCGCCGATCGTACAGCGAGCCGGGCAGTCCGTTCCATCCCCTTTCGGTGAGAGAAATGGAAGTGCTCGAGTGTGTGGTCAGCGGTCTCAGCAACAAGGAAATCGCCGGTCTGCTCGGTATCAGCCATCAGACCGTGAAGAACCATATCACATCGATTCTCCGGAAGTTCGGTGTGGAGGACCGCACGCAGGCTGTAGTCTACGCGCTGAAACACGGCTGGGTGCAGTTGAAGTCTTCAAACCTGAGATTTGAGGGGGGAGATACGTGACACTTGAAGAGGGCAACTTGGCCACACCGGATCTGGGCGCGCAAGCTGAGCTGGCGGAAATCCAGCGCGCCTTGCACGAAGTCGGCTTGATGATGGAGCACGGCTAGGGTGAACTCGCGGAGCTGGTGCGCCATTTCAATGCAAAGACCTCCCAAGGCACGGGCAGCCGGCGCCCGAGGTTGATGCAAGAACGCGCTAAGATTCTGTGTCGGAGTCTCGGAAAAGATGTCGCGGTCTGCAAGGAAGTGTGGATCGCCCCGTATGTTCCGCCCCGCGGATCGCGTGCCGGCCAGCAGCGCCTAGTTTGCGGCCTTTGAAGATGATCTCTTGAGGGCCTGCGCCATGGCCGCGACGTGCCCCGGCGTGCTGCCGCAGCAGCCTCCAATCACGCGTGCTCCCAACGCCTCAGCCCGCTGTGCAAACTCAGCCATCTGCTCGGGTGTCACGTCATAAATAGTCTGTCCACCGTCCAAGCGCGGCATACCTGCGTTTGGCTTGGCCCAGAGGGGAACTTCCCGATCAGCCGCGGCATATTCGCCCAAAACATCTTCCATGCTCTCAAGCGTTGTGCCGCAATTGGCGCCGATCATGGCCGCACCCCAGGCGCTGCATTTGTGAAGGACAGCTGACGGTCGCACGCCCATCATCGTGCGCCTGCCGCGATCGTAACTGAACGATACCACCATCGGCAGGTCGCTCACCGAGCGCGCTCCTTCGACGGCTGCGTTGGCTTCCTCCAGCGAGAATTGCGTCTCGATGATCAGCATGTCTACGGCCCCTTCGGCAAGCGCGCGCGCTTGCTCCGCATAGGCTTCGCAGGCCTCTGCGACCGCAAGTGGGCCGTACGGTTTCAGCAATTGCCCCAACGGGCCCATGGATCCGCCGACCAGCACACCCGGGCGGGCGGAAGCAGCCTGGCGCGCGAGCGCCGCTGCTTGCTTGTTAATCTCTCGGACCTCATCTGCATGCGCGGCGCCCCTCATGCGCACACGCGTCCCACCGAAGGTGCAGGTGAGGATGATATCGGCGCCTGACTCCACGAAGGCCGTTTCTAGGTCGAGTATCTTGTCGGGTTGATCGAGAACCCAATCCTCGGTGTGCATGCCCGGCGCTAGGCCCACCTTCTGCAGGTTGGTGCCCGTTGCGCCGTCGGCAACCAGGATTTCGCCGACGCGAAGCCGCTCAAGAAAAGTCCCCATCATCGCTCTGCCCGACGCATTTGAATTGACGGAAAGGCGACGGCCTGGATGAAGCGGGCCTGAAATTCGGGATCGGTTGGCAGCTCATATCGGGTCACGCGCGCCGCTACCTGCTCAGCCTCGACGCGCTTAGCGATATTGAGGAGAGCAATGCGCGCACCGTCGCCGGCGGAATTGCCCACCACATACACATCCTCCACTGGGATTTCCGGCAGCATGCCGATGGCCATGGCATTGTCCTTGTCTATGTAGGAGCCAAATGCGCCCGCCAGCAGAATCTTGTCCGGAAGTTGCAGTCCCATTGCCTGGAGGAGGGCCTTGGCTGCCACCGCGAGGGCACCTTTGGCTAACTGGATCTGGCGGACATCCTTTTGCGTAAGGCACAGATCGATGCCCGTGCTCGTTTCCTTGGCGAAGGCAATGACGTATTCCATGCCGCTCGCACCTTTGCGCATGCGACCCCCGGCGGCAGGTCGCAACAGGAATCTTCCCGCGGCGTCCAAGCCGCCCGCGCGCAACAGTCCGGCAACGGTATCTATGACCGCGGTGCCGCACAGCCCCTTGGGCCTACCCGCATTCCAGTTGTCCTCACCGATGATCTTCCAGCGCGGCACGAGAGACTGATGATCGATCTCAAGGTGCTCGATGGCCCCCGGCGCTGCCCGCATACCATGTTCAATGTGGGCGCCTTCGAATGCAGGCCCTGTCGGCGTTGAGGTGCAGACCAACTTCTGCCTATTGCCCAGGACGAGCTCGGCGTTTGTGCCGATGTCAATGATCAGCCAGTTCTCATCTTGATCGTAAGG
>JBGPAT010000235.1:0-4885 GCA_041480885.1 Anaerolineae bacterium | reverse complement strand
AGGAATGAATGCTGAGGTGCACAAGTCGTGTAGCCGTGCGCATAGTTTAGCCACAATTTAGCCCACTGTCAACTAGTGTGTCAGATCCTCCGGCTGGAAGCAGGCTTGGTAGTCGTACCCCAGTACTAGGCGGTAGGCTGAGGCAGCCTTCGGATCCGGCGCCGATAGGACGGTTGCCGAATGGAGTCCCAAGCCTCTCAGAATCCCTTTGCGAGCGTCAGGATCCTGGGTGGTAGTTGCGTCGATGAGCACCGAGTTGCTGTAGTCCTGGCGGTCCGCGGGCGAAACGTGTGTGGCATACCCCGCATAGTTCAACCGGCTCGCCGCAAGTGCGTCCATTCCGCTGACGGATGTTCCATTTTGTACTTCAATGGTGATCTTCTGCCGCTGGATTGCCGTGCTCGAGAGCGTCGTCGCCTCAACCATCAACTGTTGCAATGCGGTTTGGTTTGGCAGCAGCACCGCCGCCCCGGCCGGAGTGGTCCATTCTGAGACGTAAGGAGGGCGAATGTAATAGCTTCGAATGTTGGCGTTGGTCAGTCTTGGGGCATAGAGCGCCAGCTTTATGATATCGCTGATGCCCAGGTCAGTCGTGATCGTGCTGGACAAATCATTGTAGAGCTGAGGTATGCGGGTCAATGAATCCGTGCGCAGGGCCCGCTCGAGGAGGGCGCGCAGCACCTCCTGCTGACGGCGGCCGCGGTCGAAATCGCTGGATTTCAAACGAGAGCGCGCATACCAGAGTGCCAAATCCCCGTCCATGTGGACGATGCCCGTCTCAACGGTGTATAGCGCCCAACTGCTCTCGTCGTTCGGATCATAGGTCGGATCGATTAGATGCCAGTCGGTATATGGGCACGCCACTGGCACGTCGATGCCCGCTAGAGTATCGACAATCCGCCGGAATCCATCAAACGCCACCATGGCAGTGTGATCTATGCGGATTCCGAGATTGTAGGCAACGGTTTCCCGCAAGAGGCCCGGGCCGCCTCCGCCATATCCGTAGATATCACCACTCTCATAGGCAGTGTTGATGCGCTGCATTCCAATGCTGGGGATGTAGAGCCACAAGTCACGCGGGATCGAGATCATCGTAACCTGACCCTCTTCGGGCCATAGGATCACGACCACGATTGTGTCAGTGCGAAATGAACCGCCGCCGCGTTTGTCCGCGCCGATTAGCAGAAAATTCACAGTCCCGGTCTCTGCTAGGGGCGGCACCGGTGGCGGCGCCTCGCCTGAAGGTTGTGGTACGGGCGGAGCTGCCATCGTCGGGAAGAGCGAGCTAAGGTCGATCGTGGCACTTGGCCCAAGCGGCATGACTTCAGGAGTGGAGAACGTTGCGGGCGGGATGAACGGCTCAAGCGTCGGGACTTCGATGCGATACAGCGAAGTGGCCGTGGCTTGCTCTATGAGTGGCGGCTGAAACGGCGTCGCCGTGGGCGAGGCATTTCGGACGGGCGTGATCAATACAAGCGGCTGCTCAAGCGCTCCGCAGCCGGCGGTCAACGCAAGTGCTATGCAGATGAATGACCTCCACGGCGCATTCATAGCAAGCACTTCATGAGAGTACTTCCACGACCTGCGTCTTGCCAAACTCGTGGCGTGCCTGAGTCTTCGGGCCCAGAATTCGGGTGCGTGACCTGGCGGGCGCGCAGCGCGACAGAAACCCCGCAAAGTCGATTGCGTGGTTCAAGCTCTGGGCCTATGATTCGGACTTGGCTGCGGTCGTGAATGTCAATTTCGGTGTGGGCGGTCTATCAGCACAGATGGGGCCGTGAAGGAAGGCGCCGTTGCAGTCGAGTCCTCAGTTGACGCCCGGTTTGGCGTGTCGATGGCCTAGCCGATCGTAAAGCCACCCGACCCGGTGCTGCCGGTGTGGTTAGTATCACCGGCCCAGTTTGCATTAGCGGTGGCGGCGCCCGCGTTGATGTTGTTCGAATAAACCAGTGACGACGTAACATCCACCGGACTCATGCCCACGCCCGTCGCTTCCGCGGCACAGGGGGTCTGCGGTGAACCCGTGTAGGTGTAGGGCGCACCGGCCGTGCAAGTCACCGTCACCGTGGATGAGGCCTGGTCGATCGTAAAGGCGCCGGATCCGGTGCTGCCGGTGTGGTTGGTATCACCGGCCCAACTTGCATTAGCTGTGGCCATGCCTGCGTTTACGTTGTCCGAATAGACCAGTGACGACGTTACGTCCACCGGACTCATGCCCACACCAATCGCCTCGGCGGTACAGGGGGTCTGCGGTGAACCCGTGTAGGTGTAGGGCGCACCGGCTGTGCAAGTCACGGTCACGATGGACGAGGCACGGTCGATCGTGAATCCGCCGGACCCGGTGCTGCCGGTGTGGTTAGTATCACCGCCCCAGCCTGCATAAGCTGTGGCCACGCCTGCGTTGACGTTGTCTGAATAGACCAGTGACGACGTTACGTCCACCGGACCCATGCCCACACCAGTCGCCTCGGCGGTACAGGGGGTCTGCGGTGAACCCGTGTAGGTGTAGGGAGCACCGGCTGTGCAAGTCACGGTCACGATGGAGGAGGCCTGGTCGATCGCGCCGCCGCCTGGCATGATGGGGAGGTTCGGCACCCAAAGCAGTTCCCCGACGTAGACCGTCACACGGTACCTGCAATTCGCGCGCCGGAGAGCTTCGACGGGTATGCCGAATCGCGTTGCGATCTGGAAGAGAGTGTCTCCCTCCTGGACTCTGTAGGCCTTCACCCAACCTACATATGGCCCGCAGGGAATGATTGCCGTGCCGGCGGCTCTTGGCGCGTATATGTTTAGGAATAGCAGCGGCTCGGTGGCACTGGGGCTCACCTTGGATGGCAGCGCGCTGGGACTGGGCGACCCAGTCGTGCTAGCTTTTGGGAAGGGAGCAGAGGGCACTGGAGACGCCGATGTCACCGCCGTTCGAGTCGCGGCGGCGGTCACGGTTGAGGCCGCCGGGGGTGACCCGCTGGGAGTGCCTTCCGCCAGGACCAATGAAAGACTGCCAAGCACGAGTACGACCGAGACGGCCGCGTAGATAAGTCCGGTGGCTGCCTCACGAAAGGCTTGCATTACTTGGGGTCCTCTGCAGGCCGACTGTCAGCTTGCTCCCGCACGGTGGGCAGCAGGACACTGAAAGTCGCCCCAACTCCCGCCTCGCTTTCTACCCGGATGTGCCCTTGCTGGGCCTCGATCAATGTCTTCGCGATCGACAGTCCAACCCCGGTGTCGCCAACGCCCTGAACGATCACCTTAGCCGAATGGTCCCGGCGTGCGAAGACCCGTGGCAGGTCCTCTTGGGCGATCCCGCCGCCGCTGTCTGCGACTTGGATCATGACAAATTCCTGATCGTTCTCGTGCGCAGCCTGCACTTTGAGTCCGATGGTGCCCTCCACCGGCGCCGCGGCGCCGGCATTCTGCAAGAGATGGATCAGGACTTGCTGCACGGCATCACGATCGGCGCTCACCCGCGCGACCTTTTTCGGAAAGTCGAGGTGCATCGAGATGTTCTTTTCGCGGATCTGGCTGCTGGTATAGGCTAGGGCATTGTCTATGATGAGATTGAGATCTATGGATTCTGGCTTACGATCGCCGATCCCCGCCTCGAGCGTACTTAGCTGGATCAAGTCGTCCATCAAGCTACCCACGCGTTCCGTCGAGGCCTTAATGCGCTCTATGAACTTGCGCTGCAGAGCACCCAGGATGCCCACGGACTCGCCCAGAAGCAGATCCGTGTATCCGATGATAGACGAGATCGGCTGCCGGACTTCTTGAGATAGAGAGGCAATCACCCGGCCTCGCTCGCGGATGCGGCGGCCTGTCTCTCCTGCCAACTCGGATTCGACGTGGGATTCCGAGCCTTTCCCCGCGCTGCCCGCGCTCGCAAGCCCCAGTCCCAATTCCTCGATAGTCCGCGCGGATTGTTCCTGTGCGGATGCAGGTTGCGCGGTTTGCATGCGCTGCGATGCATCGCCGTCCGCCTCCGGAGAGGTGGTGGTCAATTGCCGCGCCAGTCCGTGTTTGCGGCTTTCCAGCTCTGGAATTCCTTCCTCGGCCTCGTCCTTGGCGCGGCCGGTTTGGCGCGTCTCTTGCTCGACCCCGGTGCTCATTGGGCTCCGTCGGACAATCGGGACCAGCCAGCTCACCATGTTGGTGAGAAATGCCTGATCCTCGGCGTTCCACACCCGATCTGAATACGATGAGAGCAGAATGACCCCTCCCAATGGTTCCTTTTCGGGAGTGACGATCGGAACGCTGAGCAGATGACCAGGGGCGTTCAGCCCAAGCGACTCGGCCAGACCCTTGATGTCCGCTGATGTGCCGGACGCCGGCATTCGCAGGGGTCTTCCTCGCCGTAAGGCATTGGTGACCATTGGGATCTTGGTCTTGTCGAGCCGACCGCCCTCGAGATTCTCCTCGCGAATCAGATCGTAACCACTGGCGATCTCCAATTCCTTCTTGTCGTCAGTCAGATACACCAGAAAGCACATGTCGGCCAGCATTGTCTGCGAAATGGCCCTCGTGATCGCCTGGTTGAGGCGCGGAGCAGTCGATTCGGAGGCCAGTGCCAGCAAGTCGTGGATCGTTCTGGGCTCTGCGGTGTACCGTCTTTGCGCCGGCGGCGAAGGCCTGCGCTGCGCGCCACGGACTGGCTCTACGAGCCCGTCAGCAGAGGCGAGTCGCTGTGGTAGCGTCAACAAGATGGGAAAGGCCGCGATGTAAGCCAGACGGATGATGCCTGAGTAATCGCCGTCCCCCCGAAACAAGACGTGGGCAAGGTGCCCCAGGAAAGCCAGGGCAAGGAAAGCCAGCCCATTGACGTACCCATTCGGCCGGAGAATTATCAGAAGCACCACGCCCAAAATGAGCAGGGCAAGCGAGGCGGATT
>JBGPAT010000234.1:0-4902 GCA_041480885.1 Anaerolineae bacterium | reverse complement strand
AGGGAGTGGTTCAGGGCGTTGCCCACAATTTGCCCCAGAATGTGGCCATTAAGGAAAAGATATACGGCCACGAATTCCCAGAACAGCTCCAAGAGGGGCGGCTCCGACTCCGTCCCATTCTTGAATGCCCTGGCAATCAAGATAGCGCACACCAGCCAGGCGACGGCATTGAGTAGTCGCCCAGCCAGAAAGTCGAAATTAGATAGTTTTGCCGTGAGCGCGTAAAGAAAGACCCCGTAGGGCATATGAGTATACGGATAGTCCAAGTAGGGAAGCAGGCCGTGATCTGCAAGGAATTGTCCCGGGGCGATGAACTGATTTTCGTCGTGGGAAAACCCGGCAGAGGCAGCACGGCTTAGAAGGAATGCAAAGACAAGCGCGTAGAAGGCAACTCGAGCCGCGAGAGTCAAGAAGCGAATACGAGGGGCGGTCACGAGAAGGGATTATAACGGCGCAGAGGCTCGAAACGCTGTCGCTGAGTGCAAAGCCCTCCGCTCCCGGCAGCCGGGCATGAGACCCGGCGGTGGGGTGCGCGGAGCAAGCAGGTTGTTTAGGATCGAGGAGCATGACCCTGACGGCCCGGCGTGCGGCGGTGCACGAGGCCATTCTCCATGCATATTGGCCGCCATGCATTTATCAAGGCGCAGCGCAATTGACTTTCCATGTTCCCTAGACTAGACTCTCGTGTATGCTAGCACGTGTGTTTTCTTGCGCGGTCATCGGACTGGATGGGGTTATCGTCGAAGTTGAGGTGGACACGACGCAAGGACTACCCGGCACAGACATTGTGGGATTGCCAGACAAGGCTGTGCAGGAAAGCCGTTCACGCGTGCAATCGGCCGTCAAGAACGCGGGTCTGCGCTACCCCCGCGAGCGCATTGTCGTGAACCTGGCACCCGCCTCGGTTCGCAAAGAAGGACCGACCTACGATCTGCCCATCGCCATCGGCGTGCTGCTGATGCAAGGGCTGATCCCCGCGCGCTGTCTCGATGAGGCGCTTGTGGTTGGCGAACTGTCGCTGGAGGGGACGGTGCGGCACTCGCGCGGGGTACTGCCCATGGCCGCAACGGCGCGGCAGAAGGGTTTCAAACGCATTTTCGTGCCAGTTTCCGACGCGGCCGAAGCCGCCCTCATCCCGGACGTCGAGGTAATCCCGGTCGCGTCGGTGCGTGATCTGTACCTGCATCTGATTGGTCAACTGGCAATCCCGGCGCAACCTCATGTTGAAGCCGATGTCGCAGCCATCCAAGCGGCGACCGACTTTAAGGAGATCAAGGGGCAGGAACATGTCAAGCGCGCACTGGAGATCGCGGCTGCCGGCGGTCACAACGTCATCATGATTGGACCGCCGGGCGCGGGTAAGACACTACTGGCCCGCGCGATGCCGGGCATCCTGCCGGGGATGTCTGTGGACGAGGCGTTGGAGGTGACTCGGATCTACTCCGTCGCGGATTCGCTGCCGCCGGAAATGATGGTGCGCACGCGGCCTTTCCGAGCGCCGCACCACACCATCAGCCACGCCGGACTCGTGGGAGGCGGCAACTGGCCGCATCCCGGCGAGATCTCACTTGCGCACCGTGGAGTGCTGTTTCTGGATGAACTACCCGAATTCGGAAGCCGTGTGCTGGAGGTAATGCGCCAGCCGATCGAAGACAAAGTCGTCACGATCAGCCGGGCGCAAGGGTCGCTGACTTTCCCGGCGAATTTCATGCTTGTGGCTGCGATGAATCCATGCCCGTGCGGATACTATGGGGATATGGTCAAGGCCTGCACGTGCGCGCCATCTACGGTGACGAAGTACCAGAAGCGTATCTCGGGCCCACTGCTGGATCGGATCGATATCCACGTCGAAGTGCCGCGGGTGGAGTATCAGAAGCTGAGCGATGATCGCCTCGGAGAATCTTCGGATCGGATCAGGAAGCGGGTGGAGGCGGCGCGGCAAACGCAGAGGGAACGATTCGCCCAACCGCAAGTTGGTGAGAGCGCGCGTACGCGCCGGGATACGATATCCAGCATTATGGCAAACGCGGATATGCGTGTGGCTGAGATACGCCAATTCTGCAAACTGGATGGGGCGGGCGAAAGCCTGGTGCGTGCCGCAATGGGGCAGATGAATTTGTCGGCACGTGGATACCACAGGGTGCTGAAGCTGGCGCGCACCATTGCGGATCTCGGAGGCAGCGCGCAGATCGAAGCCGCGCATCTGGCGGAAGCCCTGCAATACCGATCGCGCGGGATGATGGCGTAGCCAGGGAGCCAGGGATTTCCGCCTCGTGGACCGCCGAGGCCGCGCCCTGGACTGAATACGGGCTGCGGCGCCGGCATTGCGCTACAACGGTCACAACAGGCGAGGCTGGTGGAGCCCACACATGGCGCTGACGGCGACATCGGTGTGAATGAAGCAAGCCGGGGCCGGCCAGACACGGGCGTTACGTTAAGGACATGGACGTCGAGACCATTCTCAATAGCACCGTCTGCATTCGTTTGTTTTCGATGATGGCGCGGAGGATTCCGGCGCCGCTAGGGGATCGAATGGCGGATGTTGCAGCGGGGCAGATCGCGCGCCAGCGAAGTTCAGAACTGGTTCGGGCCGTGCGCGCCAACCAGGGGGCGGTGCTCGGATGGAACAGCCTCGGAGGCAACTTCACCGACGGAAGCCTCGGGGAGGATGATCTGGATTGGGCCGTGCGCGAGACGCTGCGACTTTCCGCCCGTGCGGTCTTCGACCTGTATCATTACAAAGACAATCTGGCCGCGACGAAGGAATTGATCTTTCAAGACCCGGTGGTCCGGCAGTTGGCCGAGCGGCCCGAATTTGGCAGCCGAGGCTTGATCATTGCGGGATTGCATCTGAGCAATTTTGATCTGCTCCTACGCTGGTTTTGTCGCCAAGATATCCGGCCAATGGTGCTCACGATACCGGATCCCCGAAGTGGACGCCGCCTTGAGTATGAAATGCGTCGGGATGGCGGCATGAATCTTGTGCCTGCGACGGTCTCAGGATTGAGGCTGGCACTTGGACATCTCGAGCGGGGCGGCGCGGTGTTGACCGGCATCGACAGACCCGTCGACCGACCGCGGATCCAGCCGTGTTTCTTTGGGAAGGTTGCCGCGCTTCCCACACATCACATTTTTCTCGCAACCAAGGCCCGAGTCCCCGTGGTAGTTGTCGGGGCGGTCCTGGAATTGGACCGGAAATACCATGTCCTCATCTCAGACCCGATCGAGATGGACTCCGATCGATGCCAGGAAATCGAAACGCTACGAAACGCCGAGAAGGTGCTGAGGATCGCGGAACAATTCATCCGACGCGCTCCAGAGCAGTGGTCAGTGCCACTGCCAGTGTGGCCCTCTTCAACTGGTGCCGTACCGGCGAGACGCGGCAACAGTAGACAGCCATCGGTATCCACGGATACGTAGATGAATGACATCGCCGAGCACGAGAGGGTGAACCGAATCCTGCTGGGTCCGCTCGAAAGGCCGGCGCTGAAGTGGCTTGCGGCCCACATGCCCGCGTGGATCACGCCAGATATGTGCACCGCCATCGGTATGATTGGCGCCCTGGGAATCATGATCAGCTACGCGCTGACAGCAGCGAGCAGGAACTTCTTGTGGCTGGCCTCCCTATTCTTCGTTGTCAACTGGTTCGGAGATAGCCTGGATGGCACGCTGGCGCGTTACCGACAGATAGAGCGACCGGTCTACGGTTTCTTCCTGGACCACACCGTGGATGCGGTTACTGAAGTAATGATCTTTCTGGGACTGGGCCTGACACCCTACGTCAGCTTCATTATGGCAAGCCTAGCGCTGATCGGATACCTGCTGCTCTCCGTGCTGGTGTACGTGCGGACCAGCGCGGTGGGCGAGTTCAAGATATCCTATGGCCGGCTCGGACCGACTGAAATTCGCGTGCTGGCCCTCATCTTGAACACGGGCATGTACTTTGGCGGGGTGCGGACGGTCTCGATCGACCTGACGAGCGCCGGCGCAGCAACTTTCAGCCCGTACGATGTGATCGTGGGGGTCATTGCAGCACTTCTGCTGTCATTTTTCCTCGTGACAGCCGTGCGGGAGGTGATTGAACTGCGCAAGCAAGCCCGGTAAGGGCGGGGGTTTGGTGCACTGGGTGGTCCGATATTCCCAGGTACGATCTGTCGGATAGTTCCCCCTACGTGCGATCCGTAATCAGCTTGCCGGGCAGCTGGCGTCGCTTCTTTGCACGCCCCGTCGAACGCCCATGATCGCATTGCCCGGCAAGGAAACAGGCGCGCCCGCCTGGCAAGCGATGTGCGGGCGCAACGCCCTCAAGTCAGGGATTTTACGGGTGGGTGCCTCAGTAGGCGGCGTAACTCGAGCTCCACCTGAGCCGGGGACATGGACATGGAATATCCCCATTCGCCCAGCAGCGAATTCCAAGCTCGTTTCAAGATGTACTTGTCGTCGTCGTTCAGGGCTTTCTTCTGCTCGTGAGTGGATAGATCGCGGATGACCTTGCAGACTGCCTCGATCTTTCCATTCTCCAGATTGCGATGGAGCTGGGCCTTCCGTTCGAGCCGGTCGTCTGCGAGGGACTCACCCGCACCGCTCAAGATGACCGACAGCCTCTTGAACTCGCGCACCGGCGTGGGCGACCGCAATCGGCTGGTCGCCTTTTCATCCGCAGGCACGCAGACAGTCAGGTCGTTGACCTTGACCAGGTAGTAGAGTGTCTTCTGGCCAGCGAGCGCCCGTTCCTCGCGACCGACGATCTCTCCAAGACCGTAGTGCCAGTGCACGACCGGATCACCCACACGGAAGCTCATCATCGTCTCCTAGTTGGCGGCACGTAGAAGCAAAGAATAATCGCCAGCCCCTCAAAGGGCTGGCGATCGCGATTCGCAGACCACTCTCCGGAACCTGATT
>JBGPAT010000233.1:0-4930 GCA_041480885.1 Anaerolineae bacterium | reverse complement strand
GCCACCGCCGTTCAGGATCGCTAGTCAGCGCCGCCGGGTGCTGCTCGCAGCGCACGTCGGATCATCAGGAATTCGGTGATGTTTTCCGACGTTATGAGACCGGCGAGCTGGCCCCCGTGTGTTACAGGCAGGGTCTTGGCGCCGCTTTCCTGCAGGCGCGCCATTGCCGATTCCACCATTTCATGGGTATCAACCTCAGGTACTTCACGTCGCATCACGGCGGTCACCGGTTCACTCTGGCCAGACCTCGCGAGGGCCTTGATGCAGGAATCGCGCTCGAGGATACCGATCACGCGGCCCTCGTCGACCACGGGAAAATCATGTTGTGAACCAGACAGAATAAGCTCAATGGCCCGCGCGAGAGTATCGCGCGGTGTCAGGACCTCGTAGGTGGTCTGCATCGCACGGCTCACTGGAATCCCGCCAAGCGAGTCCTTGATGCGCGACATGCTGGCTTCCTGTTCGGCGCCCATCCAGACGAACAGGGCTATGAACACCAGAAAGGGGTCGGTAAACAGGCCGATGAAGCCGAAGATCAGGGCCATGGCCTGACCCACGGTCGCGGCGATCTGCGTAGCACGCACATGATCCATCGTCATGGCAAGCAGCGCCCTTAGGGCCCGCCCCCCATCCATTGGGAATGCAGGCAACAGATTGAAGGCGACGAGCAGGACATTGACCATAAGAAGCCGCGCCACAAAGCTTCCGGACGTAACGCTGAGTTTCGCAAGCGAAACGAGGCCGCCAGTCGTCGAAAGGTACACAAGCAGCATCGCGGCGATCAGCACATTGACTACCGGACCCGCCAGCGCCACCCATAGTTCCTCGGAGGGTTCCTCGGGGATGCGCTCCAGTCGGGCAACACCGCCAATGGGGTAGAGAGTAATGTCACGAGTCCTAACACCAAAGCGCCGGGCTGTTAGAGCGTGACCGTACTCGTGGAGGATGACGCAGGCAAAGAGCGCCAGGATGAAACCGACGCCGTTCAGGACGGCACTCCATTGATGAAACTGGAACCAGTAACTGAATGCCACCCAGCCAATTATCAGCAGGAAAGTGGCATGCATATAGACATCGATGCCCCAAAGACGACCTATCTTCCATGACCATTTCATGGCTGCCTCCGCACTTGAAAACGATGATACACCGCGATAATGATGCCCAGATCAGAGCCTTGTAAGATTTCCGTAAGTTCCGTGCTCCACAGCACGATAGGCATGGCGGCCAGCCAACCCGATCGGCTCCCGCATGGCATGCGGAACTGCCCCTCCTCCGGGATGCACCAGCCGAGTCCACGCGCCGTCGGCATTCTCCTGGTTCACTGCCTGGTGTATGTTGATACGACGTGCCCTGCCTCGGGTCATGAGGGCGTGCCCCCATCAAATGATACCTATATGCCGGCCGGCAGAGGCGATGACGTCAATTGCCCCCTCAATATCGGGTGCCTCATGGGCAGCCGTGATCGTGAGGCGCAGGCGTGATTGACCTTCCGGCACGGCCGGCGACACAACCGGCAGAACGAAGATGTCGTTATGCTGGGCCTCCCGCGTCATCGCGAATGCCCGCTCATCCGAGCCACACAGGACCGGCACAATGGCTGTCGTTGTGAGGAGAGTGTCAAAGCCAGCGCTCTTCAAGCCCGTGACGAAAAGCTGCGTGTTCCGGTTCAACCTGTCGATCCGCCATGGCTCATCGCGGATCACCTTGAAGGCTTCATTCGCGGCGGCGGCCTGCGCGGGAGGCAATGCGGCAGAAAAGATGTAGGCCCGACTGGCGTGCCTAAGGTAATCTATCAGGTCGCGCTGACCGGCCACATAGCCCCCGACGGACGGGATGGCCTTGCTTAGGGTTCCCATCTGGATATCCACGGTGTGCCCAAGACCGAAGTGCTCCTCGATGCCACGGCCGGTGCGGCCGAGCACCCCCAGGGAGTGGGCTTCGTCGACCATCAGGTAAGCACTGTACCGTCGGCAGAGCTCGCATACGCCGGGCAGGTCGATCACATCTCCGTCCATGGAGAAAACGGCATCCGCGATCACCAGCCGCGCGGCGCCGTCCGGGACTTGCTGCAATCGATGCTCGAGATCCGCCATGTCATTGTGCCGGAAGCGCCGAAATTCGGCGCCGGACATAAGGCACCCATCCACGATGGAAGCATGGTTGAGTTTGTCAGACAGGACGTAATCGCCTCGGCCCATCAAAGTGGAGATCACCGTAAGGTTGGTGACGTAGCCCGATGTGTACGTGACCGCGGCCTCCGCATGTTTAAACTGGGCGATGGTTTCTTCGAGCTCCTCGTGCAGGGTGAGGCTGCCGGCAAGGGTACGGACACCATGGGTGCCCGTGCCAAATCTGTCGATGGCTTTCCTGGCCGCCTCGTTGATCCGGGGGTGGCCCAGGAGTCCGAGGTAACTGTAGGAGGCATACATGCCCATTTCGCGTCCGCGGATGAGGACCTTCGCGCCCCCCCGTATTTCCTCGGCAGGTTGATTGTAGAAGTAGAGACCGGCGGCCTTTAGTTGTGCGAAACGCGACGCATAGGCTTGGACGCGACGCGCGACTGGGTCATCCCCGTTGAATTCCATGCTGGCTCCTGCCACGACTCCCGCCATTCATTGCAAGCCATGACACGCTATGATTCGGCTGAGACATCAAAGTAAAGTGCGACCGGTTCGAGCCAGGATGCGAGATTCGATGAACTGCATCGATGCCCGGCGGTCCTGAACTAGCCCGCAAGATCCCTTAGTTCCTTTTCACCGATGATCTTGATTCCCAGCGATCTGGCTTTCTCTAGTTTGGATCCAGGCTCGGCGCCGAGCACCAGATAGTCAGTCTTCCGGCTGACGCTGTCGGTGATGATGCCCCCGTGCTCCTCTATGAACTGCTTCACAGCCTGGCGGCTGAGGCCGGCAAGCGTGCCCGTGACGACGAACGTGAGGCCGCTCAAGGCACCCACTTGGCGCGTGCGTTCGAGGTTGCCCTTGGGCCAGACTCCAGAGGTCTTCAGCTTCTTGAGCACCTTCTTGTTTGCCCGCCGGGCGAACCAATCCACGATGGCCTCAGCGATGTTGGGCCCGACCCCCTCAATCTGCATCAAGCGGTCTGCGCCAGCCGCCGAAAGGGCATCCAGGTCGGAGAAAGCGCGCGAGAGATCGCCGGCCATGACTTCGCCCACGCCCCGGATGCCGAGGGCCGTTATCATTCGAGCCATTGAGCGACCCTTTGAGGCGTCGATGGCAGCCAGCAAGTTATCCGCAAGCTTGCCCGGCGGCTCGGCGCTGGTCTTTCTATCCTTCTTGGTGACGGCACCGAGGATGTCTTGGCGGGAGAGCGTATATAGATCCGCAACGTCCTTGACCGCTCCCCCCGCGATCAGCTTGTCAACAATCTTGTACCCAAGCCCCACGATGTCCATCGAGCCTCGCGAGGCAAAGTGTTCGACGTTTCGGACGAGCTGTGCTGGGCAGGCCGTATTGACGCAATACCAGGCAACTTCCCCCTCGAAATGCTCCACTGACTGTCCACAATCAGGGCACATCTGGGGCGGGACATAGCGTTTCAGGCGGCCGGTACGGGCGTCGAGCACCGGGCCGATCACGTACGGGATCACCTCGCCAGCTCGCTTGATCAAGACGCGGTCGCCGACACGAATGTCCTTCTCCGCGATGTAGTCGAAGTTGTGCAAAGTGGCCCGTTCCACGATGACGCCACCGATCTCCACGGGCTCCAGGACAGCGTTCGGTATCAGCACACCTGTCCGACCAACGCTGACACGAATATCCAGCAATCGGGTGGTGACTTCACGCGCCGGAAATTTGAAAGCAATGGCACCGCGCGGATCCTTGCCGACGAATCCGAGTTCCGCAGCCAGAGGGAGGTCATCAATCTTGATAACCATGCCGTCGGCCTCATAGGTCAGGTCATCGCGGCGCGTGTTCCACGTCTCGGTGTAGTCAATGGCCGACTCGATGTCGTCGAAACGCCGTGCGTCGTCCGTAACCGGGAACCCAAGATCACGTAAATACTTGAGCAAATCCCATTGGGAAGTCGGGAGTGCGCCGCCCGCCATTTGAATGATCTGGTACACCAGCAGGGTCAGCGGTCGCGAGGCTGTGAGGCCCGGATCCAGTTGCCGCAGGGAACCCGCAGCTGTGTTGCGAGGGTTGAGATAGGTTTTCTGACCCGTCTCCTGCAACTGGGCATTGAGCCTCTCGAATTCTTTGATCGGGATGAAGGCCTCGCCCCGAACAACCAGCACGGGGGGAACAGGCGATTTTGAGGATTGGCCCACGGGGATGCGGAGAGGAATTGCCTTGACTGTGCGAAGGTTGGCTGTGATGTCCTCCCCCACCTCACCATCGCCACGCGTCGCTCCCCGCACGAATACGCCGTCGCGATAGTGCAGGACGACCGACAGTCCGTCGATCTTGGGCTCCACGACGAATTTCGCGGAGGCGACCCGATCGTCAAGTTTGCGGACGCGCTCATACCACGCGCGGGCATCCCCAACTCCAAATGCGTTTGCCAGGGAAAGGATCGGCGCAGGATGACGCACCTTCTCGAACCGATCGGCCGGCGCCGACCCGGCCCGCTGTGTTGGTGAATCGGGCGTGGTCCAAGTGGGGTGTTCGGCCTCGATCCTCTTGAGCTCATTCAGCAACCTGTCGTACTCGGCGTCGCTGATGAGCGGCTCATCCAGTACGTGATAACGATGATTATGGAAGTTGATCTGAGACTTGAGCTCTTCATAACGCGCGCGCTCGTTGCCCGGTGCCATGTCCAAATTATAGCGCGCAAGCCGGACAAGGGTGGTCGATTTCTCAGGCGGACCCGGAGGCAGGGCGCGAAAAACGGGGAGGCCCACTACGCGGCGGGTCTCGCCGTGGAGAACTCGCATGGGTGGTGAGATATACTTCTCCTGATGGCAGAG
>JBGPAT010000232.1:0-4931 GCA_041480885.1 Anaerolineae bacterium | reverse complement strand
GTCATCGGGATGCAGAACTTGGGTGACGCGTCCGACCACGACGTGGACCGATCCGCTGCCTCCCGGCTGAATGGTTGAGGAACCCATCACCACCGAGAAGCCCGAACCGGTACCTTGATAATCGCTCTGGGAGACCTGAACTGACGTACCATTCACATCCGCGGCGGCGGTGGACAGATCAAAGTTGGGATTGGGCATACCCACGTCCACGAAATCAATTGCGTGCGCGCCGGGCTGGTTAGTAAAGGTGAATGTGTACTCAATCGATTCGCTGCCGTCCGCGTTCCAGAAGACGTCAACGGATTCCCGATCCACACGGAAGAGGTATTCCTGTGCGATGGCGCCGGCCGGCAAGGCGAGCCCAACCAGTAGTGCCAAGAGCGAAACGATAAGTCTTCGAAACATACTCCCTCCCTCACACACTACACGGCAGTTAACCCGATCGAGAATTCACGCCTGGTAACTCGTCCGCATGTCACCACTTGCGCTCACCACTTGGGTTCTTCTGTTAATTGATAGGTTGTGCCGCAAAAGGGGCATTCGACCATGGGGGCGCCATTCACCATCTTGATATTCTCCGGCTTGAGCGCGCCGCCGCAGTTGCGGCAGGTCAGCTGCTCGATCTTGGTATTGCCCGGCAGGTCCACGTTCATGCTCACCTGCTGGATGACCTCGGTCTTCTGGCCGCGCATGCCAGCATAGATCAAGCCTGCGCCACCCGCCAGAAAAAGGACGCCGACCACGGCGAAACCGAATCCGAAGCTGAGCCAATTGGAACTGCCGCTGGCGGAGGTGGAGCCGATAACATTCAAGACGCCATAGGCGAGCAGGCAGAGGCCGATTAGGAACAGTATGCCAGCGCCAACGAACAGAAGGGTTTTACCTGACATGATGATCAGTCTCCTAGAGGAGGTATGCTCCAAGTCTAGCATTTCCGTTGACAACCGACAAATGACTTTTGTCCCGATATTCCGCCCTTATTTGTCCAATATTTGTCATGGCGGCGAAAGAGGGGACTCTCGCCCGGGACTCGGAGCTTCAGTGCCGACCGGCAAATCTAGGGGATTTCGCTCAACGCGCCGAGTACGGACATCAGCCCTGCATGGTCGTCTCGCATCAGCGAGATGATCTCCTGGATCGCCTGCTCCTTCCAGCGGCCGCCATCGCGGTGGGCGGCATGCGCCATGCGAATGTGGGCGGTGACAAGTTCAGCGAGCGGCAGCTCGTCGGAGCGCAAGAGGTGGCGGAAATATCCCAGGCGGCCGCTGGACGTGAAACGAACGAGGTCTCTTTCATTACACAGGAAGAGTACATCCAGACTCAGGGGCGGACGAGGAGGCAGGAGATGGAGGATTTGGCCGTCCTGTTCGTGGCCGACCGCCAACACCGACAGCTCGACGGGAACAATACGTCGCTCACGGTTGTCGAGGAGCACCTCATCGCTGACGCCCTCCGCGGTCACGAGCTGGCGCACCAGCCCATCATCAGCTATGTGGATGTCGTGGATCAGCCCGTAGACGTGGCAGCCGGCCCCCAATGGGGCCCGGACGAGGGCTCCGAAGGCAGGCGCAACAAGCTGGTTGACCCGGCACCCTGCCACGAAACCTGTCGTGGCCGTCCGCAGCAGACGTCCGACTTCGATTTGCTCATCCATGCAAGTAACTCCCTCAATTCTCGGAAACCTGTTTGGCGGAAGACTTGCCGGACGGAGGTTCGGGCTCCACTCCGGCAGCTCTCAACTCAAGGAGGAGCTTGAGTTTGATCTGTTCTTTTTCATCCAGACCGATCTTGGCCGTCTCGTGAGCGCGATGGAGAATGTAGGGATACGGTCTGGCCCCGAGCAGGTTGCACTGTTCAAGCAGCGTGCTGTGCAGAGCTTCGACGCTTGCTGAGCGATTGGCGACCCAGCGCGGTATCTCCACCCGAGCAATGACCGCGTGCCCTTCGGATCCCACATTGACATAGAAGAAGTGGATGGCAAGGGCGTCGGTGTACCTCGCCCGGGATTTCGACTGCATCGCGAAGATGGCTGATCGCTCTCCGGCACTCAAGATCTGCGAATAGAGCCAGCGATCCGAGACGCCCCGAAGGGGATGAAGGCTGCGAAGCATCTTAAGCTCATCTGCGGAGGCCTGATCGATCTCTAGGAGGCGCACGACCAAATCGGCGCCGGGTTTGTCGACATAGCCTGCGACGGTCAAGCCCATGCTTTCCATGAGGCGCAGACCCTCGAGGTATTCGTCGAGGGCCTTCTCGAACGCGCCTGGATCGCTTACGTCCTTGGCGCCCCAGAGCTCAAGGGGCCCGTCCGCGAGCGCAATGGATGTGCCGTGGTTGCCGCGCGCCTGACGAAGGAGAATCCGCCGCTCGGCTGCGTCGCGCAGGAGTGCAATATCGCCCTCAGACATGAGAGAGGCGTCGCCCGCATATAGATCCTGGCCAAACAGCAGCGTCGTGTCAACCACGATGTCCGGTGCTCTTCCGGAGCCTGTCCTCATAATCACTGCTGCGACGTTGATCAAACCGAATAGGGCTTCCTCGTGACGGTCCGGTGTGACTTGCGAACCGTCCACCGCAATAAGCGTTTGGCCTTCGGTCGAGATTTCGGACTGGTAACCGAGGTCAATCTGCTCGCTAACCGGCACAGCGCAGCGGACATTCGGATCGGAGCCCCGCGCAACGGCCTCCACCTTGGCCCGGAGAGGCTCCGTCCGGGCGGCAGACGCGCGCAAGAGGCCCAAGGCCGAATCCTGCGCGGCCTTTAGGGCTGCGGTCTGCCCCTTAACGCCTTTTGAGACAGCTTGCAGAGCCGCGTAGATCTGTTCAAGATTTGCAGGCATCGGAACCTTAGAACATTTGTATCAAAATTCTAGCGTCAAATCAACTAAAATACAAGGGAGGTGAAGGGCTGTCGGGGAGTGGGGAAGGGCCCATCCAGGGAACATTCGGGGCCCTGACACGTCATGAAATGAACAACCTATAGAAGGAGTCTCACATGAAACGCACCTACCTCATCGCTTCAATGATTTTGCTGACTGCGCTTGCACTGAGTGCCTGCGGTCCGGCAACGATCGTCGCCAATCCTCTGCCACCTCAGCGGCTTCTGAACGTGACTGGCACGGGAACGACTACGATGATCCCGGACGTCGCGTACATCAATGTTGGCGTCCACACGGACCTGCCGACGGCAGCAGAGGCCGTTTCCGCCAACAACACGCAGACGCAACAGGTGATCGATAGTCTAAAGCAGTCCGGCGTGGATCCGAAGGATATTCGGACAATGAACTTCAGCATCTATCCGAACGTGCAGTACGATCCGCAAACCAATCAGAAGGTGCGCACGACTTACGTAGTGGACAACACCGTCTACGTGACAGTGCACAAACTCGACCAGCTTGGGGACCTCCTGGATGCCACGGTCAAGGCAGGCGCAAACAGCATCAACAGCATTCAATTTGACGTGGTTGACAAGGGCCCGGCGACCAAACAGGCCCGCGACGCCGCCGTGAAAGATGCGAAGACGCAGGCCCAGGAATTGGCTGACGCTGCCGGTGTGACACTCGGCGATGTCCAGAGCGTGGAGTTCACCAACGGAGTACCGACCCCGATCATCACGGGATATGGCAAAGGCGGAGGTGGAGTGGCCGCAGATGCTTCGGTTCCCATCCAGTCTGGCCAGATGACACTGACCGTGACGGTCACCATGAGCTATACAATCAGATAGCGACGTGACCCTAAGGATTACACCCCCGCCCTTTCACAGGCGGGGGTGTTGCTTGAGAGGCCTCGCAGATGGCGTTGGTATAATGGCCACACAATACTGACCTTAAGCCACAAGGAGCTGCGATGCTGAAAGTCGGCTACGTCGGCCTCGGACGGATGGGCAAGTCCATGGCTAGGAACGTTCTCAAAGCGGGGTTTCCGCTGATCGTGCATAACCGATCACGAGCAGCTGTGGATGAGCTCGTTGCCGACGGCGGACACGCCGCGAGTTCGGCGTCTGTGGTGGCCGCGCAAGTGGATGTCATCTGCACCAACCTGCCAGATTCAGCCGACGTCGAACAAGTCGCGCTCGGCGAAAAGGGAATCATCGAAGGCGCTCATGAGGGCCTGGTCTTTGTCGACAATTCTACGATCAAGCCGGGGAGTGCGCGGCTGATTGCAGCCAGATTGGCAGACAAGGGAGTGCTTTCGCTGGATGCGCCCGTCTCAGGCGGCGATATCGGCGCACGAGATGGCACCTTGACTATCATGGTTGGTGGACCTGCAGAGGCGTTGTCAAGGGTCATGCCCGTTTTGCAGGCCATGGGGAAAACGGTAACGCATGTGGGGGAGGCGGGGGCGGGTCAGGTGGCCAAGGCGGCCAACCAGATCATGGTTGCGGCGCAAATGGTCGCAATGGCCGAGTTGCTGTTGTTCTCGAAAAAATCCGGTGTCGATCCACGAAAGGTTGTGGAAGCGATCAAAGGTGGGGCGGCCCAATGCTGGACGCTGGACGTCAAGCCGCCACGCTTGTTTGCCGGGAATCGGAGCCCGGGCTTCAAAGCCTATATGCAGTCGAAAGACCTCAACATTGTGATGGATACGGCGCGGGAATATGACATCCCACTGCCCTCGACTTCCGACCATCGACAGCTCTACGAGCAGATGATTGCCATGGGGATGGGTGAACTCGACAATTCGGCTGTCCTGGGCGTGCTGGAAGGAATGGCGGGCGTGAACCTGCTCGACGAATCATAGGCCGGCAGTCGGGGGGCGGTCACACGGGCAAGACGGGCTGGCGCACATGGCGTTGTGGGACACAGATGAGCTTCATCAAACGCAATTCGGTGTGGCTGGTTGACTACCTGCTAGTGTTCATCGGCGGGGCCGTGCAAGGAATCGCGCTGCGTCTATTCATGGTGCCTGCGCACCTTGCCAGCGGCGGGGTG
>JBGPAT010000231.1:0-4935 GCA_041480885.1 Anaerolineae bacterium | reverse complement strand
GCATAACCAGCGGTGATGGTGAAGCCGTCCAACACAGCAGTGTCGGTGTTGCCACTGGACCGGACGACGTGGTAAGAGTTGTCGGTTGCCAGAATCGCGGTGCCGATGTCGCCGCTCAGAATGGTGGGGTGGACGACTGGGTTGCGCTGGCTAAGCAGCGTTTCGGTCCCGCCAAAGCCGCCATACACAGCCACCCCGGTCACAAGATTGAAGCTCTGCGAGCGGTCTGACGTGTCGGGTTTGTACGTTCCCGCCGTCACCCAGATCTGCTGGCCGCTCACGGCCGCGCCCAATGCCGTTTGCAGGCTCTGGTAGGCATTGGCCCACGAGGTGCCGTTATTCAACCCGGCGGCGCTCGCCTTGACATAGATGATGCTTGCGGCCGAAGCCTGCCCGGATGTGCCGAACATCAGCACGCCCAGCAGCGCCAGGGCCAGGATTAGCTGCACACTCTTCCGCGAACGTTTTTCCATCGTATCCTCCGGTGTCCCTTGTGTGACTCAGACTATTGATTTGGTAGATCCCTAAATTATCCAATGAAGACCAAGTATAGTCGAATTGAGTCGAGAGTCAAGGTTTCTGGAGCAACATGGTCTTTCTTTCACAAACGGACCGATGCTTCAGGCCCCCTGCTTGATTGATGAAAAGAGACTGGGTTTCCCCGCAACAGGAAACCCAGTCTCTCATCTGTCTCTTCTGGGGCAAGGGTTGTAGTACACGATCAATTGCGGCCGATAGGAGGCAGTCATCGCATGGTTTAGAGCTATTGATCGCGCAGAATTGGTTTCATAATCTCCCCGTGCAGTCAATACGTGCCCGCACTGGTGAAGCTTCCTTCGCCCTTCAGGTACACGTTGAAGAATTCCAATACGATGCTGTTCATCTTCTCAATGACGTAGTGCTTATCCGCCTCGTGCCCGCCGACCGACCGGTATGTACTGTTGATCATCGACACCAGGAACGGCGACAGGAGCGTCAGGTCGGTCAGGCTCATATGATTAGTGCCCGCAAAATGGACCTCGTATGCATGCGGAGCGCTGGCCGCCACCTTTTTGCTCGCAACGACATTGATCAGGTCAGCGATGCCGGCAAACCTGCTCCACAATTCATCCGAATAAATGAAAAGTATCGGGACTGGATAGATCTTGTCGTTGATCACGTATTTGCCATCGACATAGTCCAGGTATTCACCGATCAGGTCGGCATCGAGATCTATCACTGCCTCGATGTCGTTGCGTTCCCTGCCGACCTGTGCGCTGGCCGAACCGCCCAGCGAGTGACCAATCAAACCAATTTTCCCAGTATCGATGAGCTGATAGACCGCCTCGGAACCGACCTCTTTGGCTTGAGCGAGGATCGTATCCAAGCCGAAATTCATGTCAGTCGTGCGAAGTTGCATCCACTTTTGCTCGAGCTTGAATATCGTTGCTTCATCATATTTGCCATTGTTGACGCCTATGATTTCCTGCATGAATGACGGATCGATCGTTGTGATGCGGCCGTTGGTGTCTTGGGTGTACAGGGAGTCATAGGGATGGTCATTGGAGCAGACCACATAGCCGTTGCTCGCCAATTCCATAAACGTGGATGTGTTGCTTGTTCTCGTACCGAGCGAGCCGGGCGAAAACACCACCAGCGGGTATTTACCATCGGTATTCTGTGGATACCAGAATTCAACGTTGACCTCTCTGTTCTCGCCGGTGTGGGTGAATGTTTCGATGCGGCTCTTATCAGTAAACGTATAGTTGACGGTGGCAACCGCGTACTTGCCGGTCACCTTGGGCAGCCTGTACTGGGGGAAGATCAGGGCCGGGGACATGGCGATGATGACCAGCAGCAGCATGCCAATTGCCTTGAACACGATCCGTGCGGAACCGTAGTCCTTGTCTTGCTCCTGCCTGCGTATCAGCGCCCACGCGCCGAGCGCCGCCCACACGAGCAGCAATGCGGCAAGTCCGAACCAGCGGAAGCTCCATTGCATGACCGAAGCCAGCGTCAAGATTACGAACACGGCAAACGCGCCGACACGGATAATGCTTCTGGTCTTCTTCTGGTTTGACTTGGTGATAATGCAATATGCTGCGAATGCCGCTTCCACGACGAAGGCGATAATCAATATAGTTGTTCCCACGACGGCTTCCCTTCCCGTTGCCTGGGTTCAGCACCGTTTACGATTACGGCCAGATTGCGTGCCTTTGACAATCTCAGTCCGCTAATGATTCCTTGCCTGAGTAGTTGCCACTGCTTTTCGGCTTGCAAAGACGCCCCAAGCTTAGTCGTAGGCCTTGACCGTTGGCCAGGCGTCCTGCATGGGTATCTTGAGCCCGCGGGCAATGAGAATGCCTGCGCCGTTCTCATCGGGCATGCAATACGTGCATTCCACCTTGCCGAAGTAATCCACGCTCTCGAAAGCGGACGATAGATCCGAGGGGATGTAGTTAATCGTGATGAGCACCTGCCCGGTGCAACCCTGCGGCCTCCACAAGAAGTAGCTGTTGTGGCCGCTGATCGCCTTGGGCAGTCCGAGCGATGGACCGTAGTAGTCCACCGCGCCGGCCTCGCCATAGTTGCGCGCCAGGACGCAGGTTCCTGCTTTTTCCTCGGGCGTCAGTGTGTTGTAGGCTTGGGCAACCGTTCCCACCATCTCTCTCCACCCGTAGCGATCCGCGTAGTTCTGCGGCAGAGCCGAGGATTGGCGGTTCTCCTGCTTAACGTCCCCCGCGCCTCCGATGGCGGCATTTGCCTGGATGAAGGCCTCAGGCGGCAGGATTGGGAGGGCGAAGGGCACGAACATCAGCCCGGTGATTGCCACGATGGCGAGGTAGGCAGGCTGCAACCAGCGCAGCCGCGGTCGCTGCCGCAGCAGGAGCGCAAGTCCGTAGGAGCCGCCCGCGAAGAGCATGGGATAGGCCGGTGAGAGCCAATAGAACTTGGCCTTCTGAAGCATGAAGAATACGTATAGGAACAAGTAGGCCCAACCGAAGAGGCGATAAGGCTTGCCGGCAGAGGTGAGGAACAGGAAGAACAAACCTCCCAGCCAAAGAGGCACGGCCAGAGGATTGGTGGTTGTGACCTGCTGGAAAAAGTACTCCACGGGTGAGGCCTGGAAGGTCTTGCCGCTGGAATACGAGCGAGTGTATTCCACCACTGGGAAGCCATGCTGCACCTGCCAGATGAGATACGGCGAGAATATGATAAGAGCGATGATGCCGCCCAGGATGAGCCAGCGATTGAACAGCAGCTTGCGTTCTGAAGAAAGCAGCAGCCCGACCAGAAGCGCGATGATGAAAAAGCCGATCGTCAGCTTGGTCAGGAGGCCGAGGCCCGCCACAACTCCGAACACCAGCCACAGACGCGGCTGCTGCTTCTTGATCATTCGTACCAGCACCCAGGCGGCGAGTGCCCACCAGAGCTGGTCGAACGGGTCCATGGACATCAAGCCGCTGGAGCCGATGAAGACCGGGCCGACCGCGATCGCGATGGCAGCCAGCGCCTGGGCGGCTAGTCCGCCCCCCATTACCGCCACCATGTTGGCGGTGAGCAGGACGATCAGCGCGCCGGCCAGGGCGGGCAGCAACCGGATAGCCACCAGCGAGCTTCCGAACGCGAGGCGCGCAAACGCGGTTGCCAGCGCCACGAAGGGCGGATACTCGACGTATCCGGGGCTGAGGTGCTGGGCCGCGGCCAGATAGTACAGCTCGTCGCGGAAGAAGTTGTCGTGCGCTGCGACCCACATATGAAGCACGAACTGAACCAGGGCGATCAGAAGCAGGAGCCATCCTGAGCGGCGCAGCCAGATGACAAACGCGGATTCAGCTTTCATGTTGGCCCTCCCGATGCCAGAACCTCCCCCCACCAATCCATCTGCCCGTAGTATTTAAGAATTGTGTTGGGTTGTCAAGTGTGGAAAATCATGTGTATATGTCACCCCCATGGCGGGGCTCTTGTTGAATGCGCCCTGCTGGGGATTCCGCCAAGCGCCCGCTCCGCGGCCCGTTGAACAGGCCTCGTCACGCGGGCTTTCTGGAGGGGACACGCCCGGGATTTCCGGAGCCTTGCTGACGGGAGGGGCGACGGGGTCATACGCTCCGACCTCGCTGCCCGTCGACGACCCCCGGGCAACATAGGCGCCCCGCACGATCGAGCCAGTCCATACAGCAAAGAGCGCCACGTTGATCGCGCTGTTCAGAAGGCTCAGCTGCAAAAGCGTGGCAGCGGGTGGCCGGAAGGCCTCCGTCAAGACAGGGTCATTCAGCGCCATGTTGACCAATGAGGTGATGGTGATGCTCATGGCGAAGAACCTCAAGAGTCTCGATTGCCAGCAGGCCAGGATTACCAGGGTCACAGCTGGGTAGAGATAGTTCTCGTGCATCTCGGTCAGAAGGATGAAGAATGCAAAGGCCGTATACGCAGCGATGGCGAAGAGCTGCTTGTTCCTCGCGGGTCGACCCAGCGCCCACAGGCCGAGTAGGCAAGCCATCCCGAAAGCACCCATGCCGAGCATCCTAGCCGTGGCCGGACCGATCATGGGGACGTTGTCGCTGGTCCACGAATTGCCCCGTGAGAGCAGAAACCAGGCGTTGTGTGCATTGGCGGCGAGCACCGGGAACAGCCCCACCGTCCGCCGCAAGGCGTAGACAGTCTGCCCCACCGTTCCTTCCCATATGAACGGCAGCCAGATGAGACCGACGACGGAACCTGCGGCTGCGACAGCCGAAAGCCACCTGGAAATGCTGGTGAAGCGGACGGTGCCGTAGAGCACTAGTGGCACGAACGCCAAAGCTTGCGGCTTGATGGCCAGGGCCACCATAATCGCGGCCGCCGAGAGATTCGTCCGGTCGTAGTAGAGAGCGATGAATGAGAGCACGACGCACAACGTATACAACGAATCGCCGAACATGCCCCAGTACGCCGAGGTAAAGATGATGGCCGGGT
>JBGPAT010000230.1:0-4938 GCA_041480885.1 Anaerolineae bacterium | reverse complement strand
TGCTTGTGGGAATATTACTGATGCTGGGCGTGATCACAAGCGCGGTGCTCGCCGACCGCGGACCTTCATATCTCTTAGTAATTCTCGGCTCCCTCGGCGCCATTGGAATCCGCCACAGCTTCTGGGCCTCGATCCAAGACTGGACGATTCATCTCAGTTTCTCGATAGCCGCCATCATTGCGCTCGAGACTCTGATGCAGCTCAAGCGCCTGGCGCGCGACAACATTCGCCGCCTTGAAACCATAACTGAGTTTAGCCGCAACATCTCCTGCACCCTTGACACCAAACAGGTAATGGCGCTGCTCAATGTGGCCTTCACGAACGCAGTGGAAGCCGATACCTACTTCGTCGGGATCAGGGAAGACAATGAACTGCGGCTTGACCTGGTCTATGACGATGGAGAATACTTTGACAACCAGCGCGTGAAACTTGAGGGATCGCTCTCCTCCTGGGTGCTACAAAACCAACGAAGCCTATTCCTGCCCGATCTGAGGAAAGAAGTAGTCCTACCCGGAGTCCGAGTTGTGCTCCTAGGACAGCACAAAACAAGTCTATCCTGGCTCGGTGTGCCGATGAAGGGCGAAAGCGTGGACGGAATCATCTCCATTGGTTCGTACCGCCCAAATGCATTTGACCAGGCTGACTTGGAGCTCCTCACAGCTCTCGCTCAGCATGCCGCACAAGCCTTGGATAACACCCTGCGCCACGCCCAGGTGGAGCTTCGATCACACCTGGACAGCCTGACCGGAGTGTACAACCATGGGAGCTTTCTGAAGCTGCTGCAGGAACATGCCGATCGTGCTACCGAAACAGCGCCGTTGAGTTTGATTATGTTGGATGTGGATCATTTCAAAGAGTACAACGATGCCTACGGTCACCTTTTCGGCGATGAAGTTCTCACCGCTCTTTGCCAGACTATCCGGGCCCATATTAAGATGACGGATGCGGTGGGCCGCTGGGGCGGCGAAGAATTCGTGATCTTTCTTCCGAATGCGAATGCCTCCCAGGCGCATCAAGTCGCCAGCCGAATACGTGACACTGTCATGACATTGACCTTGCGCGATCACGCGGGGATTTCAATTTCCGTTCCCACCGTAAGCCAGGGTATCGCCGTCTTCCCCCAGGAGGCTGCCAATCTTGTCGAACTCATTCATCTAGCTGACCAGCGTTTGTATGAGGCCAAGCGACGCGGCCGCAACCACATCGAACCTGATCCCGTCTCACAGTTCACAACCGCGAGCAACGCCGCCACATCGAATCCCGCCTGACCCTCGGCGCACCGAGCAAGCGACTATCTTAGGACCTCCGCCACCGCCGCCACCGCCCTGACCACGGCAGCGTCATCGATTCCGTAGTGGGTTACAAGTCTGAAGCGCCTGGTTCCGCTGGCGTGGACCAGGATTCCCTGCTGCAGTAGTCTCTCCGTGACCTCGGCCTCTGACAAGGCAACTTGGGCGGACAGATCAAAGAAAACCATGTTGGTTGCAGGTACCCCGGGATCCAGTCTAATTCCGGCGCATTTGCCGAGGCCCTCCGCCAGTCTGCGCGCCCGCGCATGATCCTCCCGGAGGCGTCCAATCATTGTTTGCAGCGCCACAACTCCCGCCGCTGCTAAGACGCCCGCTTGCCTCATCCCGCCGCCCAGCATCTTCCTCGCCCGATGCGCCTTAGCAATGAATGCGAGGTCCCCGCAAAGCAGTGAGCCCACTGGTGCGCACAGCCCCTTGCTCAGGCAGAAGGTAACCGAGTCGACAGGCAATGTCAGTTCCTTTGGGGAGACTCCCAGCGCCACCGCCGCGTTGAACAGGCGTGCGCCGTCCAGATGGACTTTGAGCCCATGTGCGTGGGCCATTCCCGTGATCCGCCGCGTGTACTCCGCTGTCTGGACCGTGCCTCCGCACCGGTTGTGGGTATTCTCGAGGCAGACCAGTCGTGTGATGGGATCGTGCGGATCATCCGGGCGAATCGCGGCTTCAACCTCCGCTGGCAGAAGCGACCCATCCGGCTGGTTTTGCAGCTGGCAAGAATGGATTCCGCCTAGCGCAGATAGTCCTCCCGCCTCATATAGGAAGGAGTGATTCTTGTTGCCAATGATGACTTCATCTCCGCGCTGGCAATGTGCAAGCAAGGCCGCAAGATTGCCCATCGTGCCCGAAGCGACGAACAACGCCCCCTCTTTGCCGGTCAAATCCGCAGCCATTGCCTGCAAGAGGTTGACGGTAGGATCGTCCCCGTAGACGTCGTCGCCCACTTCGGCTTTTGCCATCGCCTCACGCATCTCGGGCGTGGGCTTGGTTACAGTATCAGACCGCAGATCTACGATGTCCATGGCGTTTTTCATCTGTGCTCCCTCGGTTGTCCGGTCCGGGATTTCCCCTGCGCAAGGCAGCAAGGACTTGCATCAGGTCAGCAGGCAGCGGGGCCTCGAAAACTGCCACCTCAGTCTTGTCCGGCAGCCGGATCGATAGTTTTTGCGCGTGAAGGAAATGCCTGCCAAGCAATATCGAAGGTTTCTTCCGTCCATAGACCTCATCACCGACGATCGGGCATCCCAGGAATGCGCAGTGTAGACGCACCTGGTGGGTGCGCCCGGTGACGGGGTGGAATTCCAACAGCGTGTGATATTCGAAGGATTCTAGAGTCTTGTACTCGCTGCTTGCTTCGCGACCCTTCCCGGGTGGCACAATTGCCATCCGCTTCCGATGGCCGGGGTCTCGTCCAATCGCGGCCTCGATTCGGCCGGATGGCGTTGGTGGTTTGCCGTCTACCAGGGCCAGATAGATCTTATCAACCTTCCTCGCGCGGAACTGTTCCTGCAACCAGTTAAGCGACCGGTCACTCTTGGCCAGCATTATCAAGCCAGACGTAGCCTTGTCCAGCCGATGGACAACGCCGGGTCGTTCTTCACCCCCAATGCCTTGCATGGTTGGATCGTGCCCCAGCGCCGCATTGACCAACGTGCCCGACGCGTGACCCGCCGCCGGATGTACAACCATGCCCGCTGGCTTGTTGACAACCAACACATCATCATTTTCAAAGATGACGTCCAGATCGATGCGCTCCGCCATCACCGCCGCGGGCGCCGTGGCTGGCACGCGCACCTCGATGACAGAGCGGGGAGAGACCATCTGCCCGGCCTTTATTGCAGGGCCGCCATCCACCCGCACAAGACCGTCTCTTATCAGACCTTGTAGCCGGGCACGTGAGTAGTTCGGTAGCGACTCCACAAGAAAGAGATCCAACCGTCTCCGCACCGACCCTCGAAAAGGCAACACAAAGGTCTGCTCATCCACTGGCTGCTGGACCTATCCCGTCGGGCGACGTTTTGTCTGGATTGGAAGCCCTCTCTCTTAGCCAGAATCCCAAGAGCAGCACGACCACACCGACCGAAATCGCCGAATCCGCAACGTTGAAGACCGGAAAGTTTCCAATAGATATGAAATCCGTTACGTGGCCCATTCGGACGCGGTCGATGAGATTGCCCGCGGCTCCTCCCAATTGCAGCCCCATCGCAAGTCGCAGCGTCCAGTCACTTGGCGCTACCTGTGGATAGTAGTAAAGAATCGCTGCTATCACGATAATCGCCAACAGCGTGAAGACTGAATTCCCGTTTTGAAACGAGCCGAAGGCCGCGCCGCTATTGTTCCAGTGCACGATCCTCGCATATGGACTTGCCCAGCTCAACCAGCTTGGGAGCCAGGTCGCTTGAAACGCAAGATTTGTTCGCACGAGCCATTTCGTCCCCTGATCCAGAGCGATGATCGCTCCCGCCAATCCAATCAGGACCGCATACTCACGCCAGTGTCGATTCAATCGTTCACCTCAACCGGAATTCCCATACCTCGACGGAGGTGCCGTATTCTACTCCACTACCCCTGAGTCCCCGTGCGGCGCCGCAGCGTGGCCCCTGCACAGTCTCTAGTGAGTCTCGTTGGCCGTTCGTGAACCTCAACGCCGGAGTCGTCCTGCAAGCATGCCCAAGTGAGACGCTGTACCTACTCAATATGGATTCTGGGAACACGACTACTGATGTTGGTCAACACCTCGTATTCGTTGGTTCCAGCCCACTCCGCAAGATCCGCGGCGGTGATTTCCTCGCCAGAATCTGCCCGGCCCAAGAGAATGACCTCTTCCCCCACCCGTGCCACATCGTCCATGGTGTTGACCATGAACTGATCCATGCAAATGCGACCCACCTGGGGGTATTTCTTGCGACCAACAATGACCTGCGCCCGGTTCGTCATGTGGCGGAAATAACCGTCGGCGTAACCGCAAGGGATCGTAGCAATTCGAGTGGGAACGGCAGACTGCCAAGTCGAGCCGTAGCTGATCGGGCGGCCAGCCAGCGTGAGTTTCGAATACACCACCTTGGATCTCCAGGTGGCTGCCGGCGCAACGGCCACCGTTCGCCGGACGTCAGCCCCCGGGTAGACGCCGTACAGCATCACGCCGGGCCGGACCATGTCCATATGGCTCTCGGGCAGCTGCAAGATAGCGCCTGAATTTGCCATGTGCCGCAAGGGGGGCTGCGGAAGACCTCGACGATCATAGTAGGCCAACACGTCCCGGAACCGTTGGATTTGCAGTCTTGCATGGGTTAGATCCGCCGCTTCAGAATTGGCGAAGTGGGTAAATATCCCTTCGATCTCCAGATGGCGGTAGGCCAGTGATCTTTCCAGGAAGGCCTCGGACTCGTATTCCCGCACACCTATCCGCTCCATGCCCGTGTCAATCTTCAGATGCACCTTCATCCTGGCATTCGCGCGACTCGACGCGGTCTCTGCCGCGTCGAGTAGTTCAACAGACGAGGCAGCCAACGTAAGCCGGTTCTCAATAAATGCGGGAACCTGCTCGGGAAGAGTGCCACCCATTACAAGGATTGGCTTTTCCAAGCCAAGCTTCCGTAGATGGATGCCTTCCTCGACGAGTGCAACTCCG
>JBGPAT010000229.1:0-4950 GCA_041480885.1 Anaerolineae bacterium | reverse complement strand
CTCGCCTTTGCGCCGCTGCAGCTCGGGGTGCCTCGGGCCGAGATAGACCAACGGGTGGACTCGGCGCTGGCCGCCCTCCGGATCGAAATGCTCCGTGACCGGCCGCCACACCATCTCTCTGGCGGTGAGAAGAGGCGCGTGGCGCTGGCTTCCCTGCTGACGCTCCAGCCGGATGTATGGCTGATGGACGAACCTACCGCCGGCCTTGACCCGCGCAGCCAATCGTGGCTGATCGAATTCATTCAAGAACAGCACCGGTTGGGGAAAACGGTCATCACCGCAACCCACGACCTCAGTATTGCCGAGGAGATTTCCAACACCGCGTATGTCTTTTCCGAGGATCACCGGATTGTCGCGACGGGAAAGTCAGCGGAAATACTGGGAGATCACGACCTGCTGCATCGGTGCAATCTCTATCACTATCATGCCCGATCACCCACTGCACACGATTGATAGAAAGAAGCGCTTCCATGCATGCGGAAGCGCTTCTAAGCGAGAATGGAAGAGCGGTCTGACTAAAAGCCCGCAGCCGCTTTGAGTGCTGCCGCCTTGTCCGTCTTTTCCCATGGAAACTCAATGTCATCGCGCCCGAAGTGGCCATAGGCAGCCGTCTTACGGTAGATGGGTCTGCGCAATCCAAGGTCACGGATGATTGCTCCGGGCCGCAGGTCAAAGTTCTGCGAGATCATTCCGGAGATCTTTCCGTCATCGATCTTGCCCGTCCCAAACGTCTCGACATTGATCGAAAGCGGATGTGCCACGCCGATCGCATACGCAACCTGAATCTCGACGCGATCAGCCAGGCCAGCGGCCACCACGTTCTTGGCAGCGTACCGTGCGGCGTAAGCCGCTGATCTGTCCACTTTTGTGGGATCCTTCCCGCTAAACGCCCCACCGCCGTGGCGCCCCATACCCCCGTACGTATCCACGATAATCTTTCGGCCGGTTACCCCGGCATCCCCCTGCGGGCCACCAATCACAAAACGGCCTGTTGGATTGACAAAAACCTTCATGTCCTTGTCCACCATCCCGTCCGGCATGGATGGCATGATGACGTGCTCCATGATCTGCTCGCGGATGTCTGCCTGCGACATCTCCGGCGAGTGCTGCGTGCTGACGAGGACCGTATCAATCCGTTTGGGCTTTCCATGCGAATACTCAACTGTAACCTGGCTCTTACCATCAGGACGCAGCCAGGGCAATGTGCCATCCTTACGCAACTCCGCCAGACGCCGGCTTAGTTTGTGAGCCAGATAGATGGGCATCGGCATGAGCTGCGCCGTCTCATTGCACGCAAAGCCGAACATCATGCCCTGGTCGCCTGCGCCGATCGTCTCGATCTCGGAGTCCGACATTTCGCCGGTCTTCACCTCAAGGGCCTTGTCTACGCCCATCGCGATATCGCCGGATTGTTTGGCAATCGCTACCAAGACGCCGCACGTCTTCCCGTCGAGGCCCTTGGCTGAATCGTCGTAACCAATTTCAAGCACGGCTTTGCGCACCAGCTCATCAAAATTGATCTGGGCACGCGTCGTGATCTCACCCAGCAGCATGATGTAGCCGGTCTTGGTTGCCGTCTCACATGCCACCCGCGAGACGGGGTCTTGCTCCAGACAGGCATCCAGCACGGCATCCGAGATCTGGTCGCATAGTTTGTCAGGGTGGCCCTCCGTAACGGACTCAGAGGTAAACATCAATCGGGGTGATGTCATGAAGCTGTTACTCATCTCATGCTATTCCTTTCCGCAAATGAAATTGCCCTTCCGGACTCGAAAGGGCAATTTTGCGCATCAGGCACGGCTGCCCTCTCATCTACCAGAACATCCTTCTGTCGGAATTGGCACCTTGGTCTGGTTGTGGGAATTCCGAAGTGGTGGTTAGTTTCTGAGCTGGGTTCGCAGGTCCTCGCCGAGCGGCGACTGGATTGCGACACCACCGAACTATCCAAACCACGCAACCAGATCAGGTTGTCGAGGCATCACAGGGCCGGTCCCTCCGCCTCTCTGGATAAGAGTGCCGATTAGGGCTGTTAGATTGGATCGCATAATACCACAGGTTAATGCACAAGTCAATTAATGTCGCACTTTCGGAGCGCCTGCAGGTTTATGGACTGCATCCCGCGAGCTCATAGGTCGCGCCCACGTAGTCGTTGATTGCCTTTTCAGCGTCACAGTAGTTGGGGTGAACCTTGAGCGCCTTGTTCCAATCTGCCTGAGCGCCTTTGATATCCCCCTTGCGCAATAGAGCGTAGCCGTGCCACAGCAGCGCCTCTTCGGAGTAGTCTCCGCTGATGAGCTTGTAGGTATTCTCTGTCAGTTGGATCAGATAGTCGATGCGGTCAGCGTTGTAGTAGGCCACAAACGGCCAGAATTGGTAGCGCGTCATGCGTTGAGGCAGACCAATTGTGAAAGCCTGATCGAAAGCCTCAGCAGCTTCCTTGTAACGCTCAAAGTACACCAGCGTGCTTCCGAGATTGAACCAGGCGAATTGGTCCCTGGCATCGGCAGCGGTCGCAGCCTGGGCGATTTCCAGAGCGTTTTGCCTATTCTGCGCGGGATCCCAATTTCCTCCGAGGATGTTCTTCACCTCGGACTCGTCCTGAGGTAGGTAGATCACCATATACAGGTAGTTGAATGGCTTCCAATCCACCGTCAGCTTGTCATAGGGGAGTTTCCGGTCTCGGCCATTTAGGGGATCCTGGGCAGTCAGGGTATCGTTGACATCGTCGTAGCCGGTGATCAGCAGATAATGTGCATCCCACCTATCATCAGAGGGACCATTCGCATCCTGGAGAGGCAAGGTTGAGGCCTCCTCGATAACGACCGGATAATTGGAGGCAAGAAGCCGCTTCAACACGTTGACATCTCCCGCGACGCGAACCTCAGCCCGCAGCCAGCCGGCCTCATTCAGCACGTAGTAGCGGAGTTCATCAGGATTCACGTTACGATCCTGGGGGACCGACTTGATGACCTTCGCAATATCATATTGATCTCCCTGCCAGCCATACATTCTCAAAGTCATGGCGAGGGTGGCAGGCCCGCAATTGTTGATGCCCTGCAACTCATATTTCGGCGGGGGCAAGGTTACTTGAGGCGGCAGAGGCAAAGCAGTGGCCGTGGCCGGCTCCGTGGCCGCCGCAAGCGACGGAGCGGGCGCCGGCGTGAACGTGGCGAACGGCGTCGATGGCACCGGTGTTGGCATCGGACCCACCGGATCGATTGCATTCATGACATACGTGGTCAACACCTGGTACCGCCAATTTAGGCGGTCCGTGACACCGGGGATCTGATAAAGCAGCACACCGACCACCAGAATCGCGGCAAGTCCCAGAAGGATCCCGATGGGAAATTTCCGCAACATGGCGGCAAGTGTATCAGACTTGAATAAGGGGTTTCTTAGGGCGTGAGCCCATGGATAGCAGGCAGCACCAGCATAGAAAAGACCGCGACTCGTCTGATCAAACGATTCAGGGACCGACGCGTCACGCGCGAGCGATGGCCAGGGATCAACACGGACAACAACCGGTGCAGCACGTAGTCAGTCCGGCCTCGTGGAGCCTCCTGACTTGCGAACGCGATCAAGTAGCTCCATCAATGGCCGCAGGTCGGCCATCGATACCGCCAGATTCCTGGTCCGAGTCTGGCTGTACTGATAGACGCGGGTGCCTTCGGCCAAGAGCGTGGCACGACGCCGGAACTCCTCACGCGTGATCCAACCCGCAAGATATATGTCCAGTCCGTAGATCCAGATGTTGCCCCACTCTGAGGCCTCGACCAGGTGGGTTTCTGCGCGCGCTGGCGAGTAGATCCCTAGCCGACCAGTGGGTTTGGACTTGGCATGCATGTATGCCAGCGAATGGAAATCGGCCTCGAATCCGACGCGAGTGCGAGGCGGAAGCTGCACCGAGAGCATCAGGAATTCCCGGTGGAAGTCCTCTCCACCAATCTCGAGCGTCACCAACTGATCCGCCTCGGATTTCAGAGCCAGTGGTCCGAGCGGGATCCAGGATTGGGGCCGGCTCCAGGTCCTAGGCATGGTGTGCATCAGGTAGTGCGGCTGTCCGGCGACACTGGCTCTCTGGAAATCCTGAACCGACGCCGCGACGAGGCCGGTAAGAAAAGCAAAGAGATAGAGATCGTCTGGTGATTGACCATCGGCATGGTAGTGGTCCATTGGGACTAATGCCGGGGCATCCAGAGCCAAGCCGGGGTCCGATCTGAGCGATGCGATCTGATTCCGCCGCGAGATGAGGAACGATCTGATCTCGCAGCGATGGCCGCCCAACGAGACGTCATAGCGATCGGGGTCACTAAATGGCATGGCTTCCTTGACTCCGAAAGAGATGTTCTGCTGAACCAGGTACCTGCGAAAGGCCAACTCCACGGCGACCCCCGCCACAATTCGCCGAAGACGCTCGAAGGGCAGGCGTGCCCTCCTGCCGTAGGCGTGCGGCAGGGCACGGCAGGTGTATGCAATGCCGCCTTCCGTAAGGTCGGGAGTGAAGGGAAGATGAATGAAATCGGTAACCGATATCATGAGCAGGCAGACGGCGGCTCGCGATAGGACCAAGATGCCAATTTCCTTACGAGAAGGCCTGAGCCGATCCATGCAATGCATTCGATGATCCTGAGCACACTGGCCCACTGAAAGCGTGTTCCATAGCCCCCGTAGAAGTCCAGATATGCTCCCGCATCAGATGTAGGAAACGGAAGCCAGACGCGATTGAAAACAAACACAGCGATCAGCATCGTCGCTATAGCGATGGCCGTCCGCCTCCGTGCCAGGAGGGCTATCAGGATCGCCTGAGGGACGAATAGGTACGTAGAGAACCTGAAGAAATCTGTTCCGCCCCAGAAATCGAATACGAGTACAAGGCACACATAAGTCAGGAAGAACGTCTTAGCCTCCGCGCCCAATGGTTCGACAACAGCCCTGATCTCGGGCAGAACT
>JBGPAT010000228.1:0-4951 GCA_041480885.1 Anaerolineae bacterium | reverse complement strand
GTTCATGGCCTCCGCCAGCAGCCCGCCCGGGATAATGCCGCCTCGCGTCACGACCACCATCGCCGTGAACTCCCGCTTGAACTGGGGCAGCAGGTGATCAATGAGACGATCCACCTCCTCCCAACCGATCACCTCGCGGCGCTGCTTCGGCGGCGGCATTGGATTCCGGACTGTCGGTTGCTAGGATGTCAGTGCCGCCGCCAATGGAGCCGGAGCCGCCACCTGGATCGGCTTGCCCTGCACCTGAGCTCTCTCCACGTCTCGTGCCCACAGGAAGAGGCACGTGTTGTAGGCCGTCATCGTGTAGGTCCCGATGAGGCTGGCGACCATGACGAAGGCAAAGAAAATCAATGCGCCCAGCCCAATGCCCACGACCAAGCCGGCAGTGCTGGCGCTGAACACCGCGATCAGACCGTAGCCCACAGCGATTCCCAGCACGAGGCCGATCGCCCCAAGGACAAAACCTATAAATCCGGTAATCCAGCGCACCCCGACCGTGCTGACCCCGATCAATAGAAGATTGCCCTTTGCGATTTGGGTTGCGCGCTTGATGCCGGTGACCAGGTTCGCTTCCTCGATCATCATCGCTGGCAGTATTAGGTACGAGGCCTCGGTCCAAACGGCATCAACCAGTCCTGCCATGGCTCCGCCGATCACTTGCGCGCCACCGCGGCGCCCCCGACCCCGCCGCATGCTGCTCGTCAGCAGATTCACCGCTGTGGAAGCGGCCGCCAAGCTTACGATGCCCCAGAACTCGTGTTGTACTCTGGACCACGCCTTGTCCATGCGTCCATCCCCCTCGGCCAGGAAGCCGTAGATCAGGTACACCGTCATGCCCGAGAAAACGTAGCTCACGACGTAGTGCGCAAACACCAGGATGGCGCCGATGACGATGGTCACCCCGCGCCCAAACCAGCCGCTCTCTCCAAAGATGAACGCCGCGCCAATCAGCGGAATGATCCCGATGATCGTCACAAAAAAGCCAACAATCATCGCATAGATGGATGGCTTGATCAGGTCCCGGTCCTTGAACACCATCTGCCAGGCCTGCTGCAGAAACGACCAACCGCGCGACAGACTCTGCATGTGTCTCTCCTTCTATACCGTCAGACTCACTTCTGTGGGCAACCGTGTGTCACGCCGACGAAAGCCGCCGCGTGATCCCATCGTTCAACGCTCAGCCGTCCGTCGCGTTGTGGCATCGTGTTGGCGGAGCCTGCCCGCCGTACGGCGCGCACATTATAGCAAACTTGAAGGATCGACTTCGATCCGCCAGCCTGCGAAATGCCCGCCTGCCACCAGTCCCTTTGGATCAGAGCCTCGCACGATAATCTGCCAGCGATATCTGCCGTCCAGCTTCGAGTAGAACGCGGGTGCCGGTCCGATCAGATTGGCCTCATCGCGCCCCTCGTCCTCCAGGCGCCTCTGCAGCCGGCTCGCTGTTGCGCGGGCCTCCCCTTCAGCGCGCTTCGGATCATGGTGCCGATATTCGAGCCGGATCAGATGGGAGAACGGCGGATAACCAAGTCGTCGGCGCTGCGCCAGCTCCTGCAAATAGAATGCGTTGACATCATGCTCCGCCGCGGCGCGGATTGCATAGTGCTCGGGTGAGAAGGTCTGAAGCACGGCCCGGCCGCCTCGCGTCGACCGGCCCGCCCGTCCGGCTACTTGCGTGAGTAGCTGAAAAACGCGCTCTGGCGCAAACGGATCGGGCAGGTAGAGCCCCACGTCCGCAAGCACGATCCCTACCAGCGTGACGCGCGGCAGGTCGAGTCCCTTCGCGAGCATCTGCGTACCGATCAGCACATCGGCTCGTCCCGCAACGAAGTGTTGCAGGATAATCTCGTGCGCCTGTTTCTGGCGCGTGGTCTCCCAATCCCAACGCAGCGTCCGGGCCATAGGGAAAGCTTGTTGGACATCTGCCTCTACCTTCTCGGTGCCCAGCCCATATGCACGGATGCTAGCCTCTCCGCACTCGGGGCATCGCTTGGGCATCTGCCGCTCATAGCCACACCGGTGACAAAGCAGCTTCTCGCCCGCCGCGAGATGATAGGTCAACGGCGTTTCACAGCGCGGGCAGCGGACCACGTAGCCGCAATTCCGGCAGAACACGTAGGTAGCCGTCCCGCGGCGGTTTAGAAAGAGGATCGCCTGCTCACCGCGCTCAAGGACATCGCTGAGCCCGGCGCTGAGCTCACGGCTGAAGGTGCCGCGATTGCCAGCTTTCAGTTCGTCACGCATATCCACGATGTGCACAAGCGGCAAGTCCAGCGTTGGTGCCGGCGAGACTGTTGATTCCGACGCGATTCGCTTGGTCAACTCCAGGCGCACACCCCTTCCTGCCTCGATCTGATACCGCTGCGCCACATTCGGCGTCGCCGACCCCATGATGCAGAGGCCTCCACAGATGCGGGCATACGCCTGTGCCGCCGGTACGGCGTCGTAGAACGGCGGCTCGGACTGGTGATACGACGCATCATGGCATTCGTCAACCACCACCAAACCCACCTTGGAAAGCGGCGCAAACAAGGCGCTGCGCGCGCCGATGGTTACCTGAAGCGACCCCGCACGAGCGCGGCGCCATGTATCGTAGCGCTCGCCCTCAGACAGCTTGGAATGGACGAGTCCAACCTGTCCTGGAAAGTGCACCAGGAATCGTCGCACGGTCTGAGGTGTGAGGGAGATTTCCGGCACGAGCACGATCACCTGGCGGCTCTTGCGTATCGTCTCCATCGCTGCCCGCAGGTAGAGCTCCGTTTTTCCGGACCCGGTCACGCCCTGCAGCAGGAATGGCTTGACCGGCGTTCCTGCGAAGGACTCGGCAAATCCCGCTTCGATGCTTTTCCAGGCACGCGTTTGGTCCGCGCTCAGCACCACGTTGTGCTCGGTCGGCGCCGCCGCCTCCGTATGCTCCAGAGGATCGCGCCAGATCTCCTGTTCTGCCAGTATGATGAGTTCACGTTCAGCCAGCGCCTGCAGGTCAGCCAGGTTGCATCCGCTTTCGGCGTACACCCAGGACACGTTGATGGCTTCTGGCCGGCTGATCAAGTAGGTCAGCGCCTTTTGACGTCGACCGCGCGTGGCCTCGCTCGAGCCCAAATCTGACATGGCATTCTGCGCCGCCTCGGGCCTCACAGCGAGCTGTGCGGTTCGGACATACTTAGGGCGCACGCTAGCGGGTGGCAGTATGGACTGTGAACTCAAGACGCCGCTTCTCACCAGATATTGAGCAGTCTTGCGCCATTCCAGGTGCGGCAGCGCCCGATCGATCTGACGGCCCCTCAATGCGCCGCGTTGCTCAAGCAGTTTCACCAGACGCGCAGCCGCCGCGGACCCGCCGGAACTGCCTCTGGCGGACTGTGACGTCTTGGCCGTCTCCTCTTGTCCGCCCGGAACCTGCGGGTTCCGGATGCTGAATAGCGTATCCGCCTGCTGGCTCAAACCCGGCGGCAGGAACAATCCCACGATTGAGGCGATCGGATTCAACGTGGAGTCGGCCATCCATTCCGCAAGCGCGATTTGCGCCAGCGTGAGGGCAGGCTTCGGATCGACCAGTTCGATCACGTCCTTGGTCTCTGCAACGGCTGGCTGGTCGATGACCGCGAGCACCACTCCCTGCACTGTCCTTCCGCCAAACGGGACCCTCACGAGATGGCCTGCTTCGATATGGCCACTTAGGCTCTCAGGCAGAGAATAATCAAACGTGGCAGGCGTGCCTGCTCGCCCATCGACAAAAACGCCCGCCAGAGACGGGACGTTTACCGCAATTCGAACGAAGCCGCGCATGGCAGGTCAGGACGTCTTTAGCATCGCGGCCGCTCCGTATCCGACGACCGCGGAGTAGTCGCCCGTGGTGTCGCCCGAGGTCGCGTGCCGCAGTATCTCGAGTCTATCCGCGCCGAGTTCTTGAGCAGCCCACATCACGGCCGCCAGCGCCCCGAGCCCGCATGCAAACCCCTTGCTACTTCGCTCAAGGTCAAAGAGGAGCTCTGGATCGAAGGCTTCCATCTGCTTCAGCATGGCCCGGTCCAAAGACAGGGCGGTCTGCTGCTCATAGTAGTGCGACAGGTCCGTGCTGGCCACGAGCAGCGCCTTCCGCGACCTCAGGGTCTCGGCCAGCGCCTGTCCCAAGAGTCGCGCAGCCTTTGCGTCTTGAGTGCGCACCATCACTGGCAGCAGCTTCCACTTTGAGACCAGCGCCCGTTGCAGAAACGGCAGTTCGATCTCAAGTGAATGTTCGGGATCCTTCAGGATGGGCGAGAGCGCTGGCTGAGCGCGGCTCCGCAGCGCCCCATCGAGCGCCTCGACTGCTGCCTTGTCGATAGGTACCGATCCAAGCGGTGTCGAATAGGCCTCGTGAGCGGATGTGAGTAACGGCGCACTGTGATAGTTGTGGAACGGCGACAAGACCGCCACCAGATCAGGCGCAGCGCCCTTGACTGCCGCAAAGGCGTACCCCGCGACCGGACCTGAGTAGCGATGTCCGGCGTGCGGAGCAACGACTGCGATGACCTCCCCCTTCAGCTCCGGCAGTTGAGCATCCTCAAGATAGGTGTCGATTGCCCGGATCAGCGCTTTGCGCTCGCCCTCATACCAGATCCCCGCGATAGGAGAGGGACGTACGTCCAGAACCATGCTGTGATTCTACTCTATCCGGAACAGGGCTGGATGCGCTGTTGGAGGATGAGATAGCGCCCTGTCAGGAGCTTGGCTCCTAACAGGGCGCTATCGAGAAAACTGGTGCGATCTATTGACACGGGCTGCCGCGAAATCCTGCTTGAATGACTTTGCAGCCTATCCCATTCAAGGCTTCCGGTAGCTCGACACGACGTTATCCAGCACGGTTCTGTACTGATCGGTGTAGTCGTTGCCCACCCAGTTAGTAAACATTAGGAAGGACGTCCGGTTGCGAACCTCGAAGAAAGACACGCCGGAGTAACCCCCCGCTTTT
>JBGPAT010000227.1:0-4971 GCA_041480885.1 Anaerolineae bacterium | reverse complement strand
CGTTCTCCGTGCGGTTCCATCGGGGGCTCGCCGCCGTTCAATTGCGCGCTGAAGCGCCCGAGGGCTTGTTCGAGATGTTCGCCGCGCAGGCTGAACGTCACGTCGCCGCGCGTCTTTTCGATGATGCCGCGTGCCAGGTCTGTTTGACGGCGCAAGCCGTTGGTGATGGCGTCGGGATAGTCCATGGTGACCATGATGGAATAGATTTCGTCCATGATGCCCAGCAGACGTTCGGCTTCCTGCGAATAGCCATGCCGCAGGATATCCAGCGTTCTTCGACGCAGTTCGCCGATGACTTCGGCCAATCCATTCAGGTATGTAAATCCGGCGACGCCGAGTTCCTCCGGCTTCAGGAGTGGCCGATTTTGGATGAGGGCGCAGGTGACATTGGCTTCGACAAATTCCTTAAGGGCGTCCTGGGTGTAGCCCGCGTAGAGGAGATCAGGATATTGGGCAAGACGGCTCTTGAGCGACTCAGCCAGTTTGCCTGCCTCGGCCAGACGCTCGTTCATGGTCTCGGTCTCATCGCGATGAACGGCGCGGATGGCCAGTGAACAGGCGCGTGTCAACTGCCGCGCCTGTGCCAAGGCCTGGTCGCGGCTCGACGTGCGGGCGTCGAACTCCTGACGAATTTGCTCGGCGATGCTCTCGAGTTTGTGCATGGGCTTCTGCCGACCCGTCTAGGCCTTGGGTTCGTCCGGCGATGGATGCGGGCGGAAGAGATTGTCGGCCAGTGAAGTATTGACAGGCACACGAATCTCTCCGAACGCGGCTTCGAAGCGCGCCAGATTCTCGGACAGCGCGCGCAGCAGCAATTTGGCTGAAAGCGGAGACATCAGTACGCGGGCCTTGACCACGGCATTCGTGTCCGCAGGCAGCAGATGAGCGAAGTCGATCACGATGTCGGACGGCGAATGCGATATGCGCGCCAGGTTGCAGTAAACCGGGTCAAGCCCGGCGGGTATTTCCAACGTTGGCGAGTTGGGGGGTTTGGGAGGCACAGTCATGGGAGGTAGTCCTATAGGGGTGGGTGTGGTTCAGGCCTGGCTGGTCAAAGGGTCGCGGTGCGCCAGGTCTGGCCAATTCCATGACTAGAATGGTATGTCGTCCTCAGCGGGGGCAGTGGCCATTTCTCCGGCTTCGGAGGCCATGCCGCCACCGCCGCCGTCGCCCTCGCCGCGCGTGCTCAGGAAACGGACGGTCTGTGCATTGACTTCGAAGGAGGCGGCAGAGGTGCCATCCTGCTTCTGCCAGAGGCGCGGTCCGCCGGTGCCTTTATCAGGCGTCAACCGTCCCTCGACGAGCACCTTGGAGCCTTTCTTGAGGTATTGGTTGCAGATCTCGGCCTGTTTTCCCCAAGCGGAGACGCGGAACCAGATAGTCTCGTTGACCTGTTCCCCGTTCGACGACGTGTATTTGCGGTTGGAGGCGACTGAGAACGAGGTCACTGCCTGGCCGGACGGGGTATAGCGCATTTCCGGATCCTTGCCGAGATTGCCGACGATGATCAGGGTGTGGTACATGGGGATCTCCTTTTGAGTAGAGGGAACGCCGCAGTCGCGGCGTTGGCGGTCGATTTTTCCATTTTACACGCAATGTGCATGGCTGCGCGGGCTCGGGTCGATTCAACGGCATCCTAAAATAAAAAACGAGCTGCAAGTGGTGCAGCTCGTTTTCGAAGTCTTGCGAGACTAGTCCGCGGCGGCGGGCAGGGCCTGGGGCACCTCGTCCGGCTGCGGCCGGGCAGCGTAGCGAAAGCCAATGAACATCAGGATGGCCGAGAGCAGCTCGCCGAGATACAGGAATTGTCCGTAACCAAGCCGGGTCAGCGTGCTGGCGGATCCAATCAGGAGGGCGCCGGCCGCGATCAACACGTTGCCGATCACGCGGTTGGGCAGCACACGCTTCCGCCAGAACAGATATGCCGACCAGATCGCACCGCCCACAAGCGTCAGCAGGCCGTATATGTTGAAGAAGGGGGTGGTCAAGCGTACCGGTGAGCCGAGAGGCAACAGCCCGCGCACAACGGTCACCTGCTGACCACGGTAGGTGGTGGTTGCCGTCTGGGCGCCAGCCGGGGCCGTCTGGCCCTCCGGCAGGACCTTCGTGCCATATTGCTCACTGACCGGCCTGGCCGTGGTGAAGGCAGATGTGTCCAGTTTGGGCAGTACCTGCAGCATCAGGTAGCCGGCGAACAGGCTGCCGACGACTAGCAGTGCAGTGACGACGTGAACCCATGGCTTCCGGACAAGCAGGTTGAGGGTGCCGTGACCGATCCACGCCGCGTTCAACGCTGCCCCAAACAGATACCAGATGAAGAAAACCCAGCGGTTCCAAGCGAGAGACAAATAGGCTTCGGCGAAGCTGCCGGCGCCGAAAAAGGCCAACCCGATGCCCCAGAACAGAAAATGCGGCGCCCGGCGCACGAAGTAGCGCTGCAGCACGTAGATCGTGAATCCCAGCATGATGGCAGTGGAAATGAAGGGAAGGACCTGATTGATGGACATGTGCCTCCGGTGGAAACTAGAAATGAACGATGCCGAGCAGCACTCCCGCCGCGAACAGGATCAGCAGGACGGTGATGACGCCCATTAAGATGAGGAGAGCAGGGATCACCTTCTCGAAGAGCATTGAGTCGGCTGGAGCTCGTGACTTGGGCGTACTGTGCGTTTGCCTGGACATCTTGACCCTCTTTGACCTCGCCAACGATTCATTTCATTTTGTGCCGACTTTCCCAAACGGTCAACACAGGTTTATGTAGATTTGGATTAGTATATGACGAGAAGCGGGACTCTTGCGGGATAGTGGCCTCAATGGTTCTCTTTCCTTTCAACACAATCTCTTCTACAATGCGTTCCAAGTTGTCCATCAACCTAGCCACTTCCCAGAGGAGAGATGAAATGAGCGTCAGAGTGCGTCTTCTGAGTCTGGTTCCGTTGTGCCTTGGGTTGGCGATGCTGGCCTGCAGTTTAGGCTCGGCCGCGTCGACTGCCTCGACCGCGGGCCCGCCTTCGGCAAGCCAAGGGAATTCGCCGACCGTCAGTGTGCCGGCTGCATCCGCACTGCCGCCAAGCGGCGACGCCCGGCAGGCCTTGATCGATGCCTTCAGCAAGCTGGATCACGCCTATCCGTATCGGCTCACAGAAACGGATAGCGCGGGGTCGTGCAGCCAGATGGTGCGCAAGACCGAGTTCGCCTCCAAAGACGGCTGGCATACCACGTTCACCGGCTGTCAGACGGGCGAGGCCATTTCCACCGGCGGAAAGACCTATTATTTCCTTAATGGAAGCTGGACGATGATGAGTGAAAACCCACTGGGCCCTCAGCAGCAGGTCAACATCGCGGCGTTGATCCTGGCGGGCCTGCAGAATGTGCAAGCGACGGGCAGCGAATCGCTCAACGGGGTTGACAGCTTCGTCTACACATTTGACCTGAAGGATCCCGTCTTCAATGTCATGGGTGGCAAGGCCTGGATCGGCGCGGCGGACGGGCTGCCGCACCAGGTACAAGCCCAGTTCACCATGAGCGGGATCGCCGGCAACACGCAGATTGTCTATGAGTATGGCAATCCGGTGACGATCAAGGCGCCAATCCCGTAGGAAAAGGCGAGCAGAGTTGTGGTACTGCAATTGAAACAACCCGGCAACAGTAACGCCCCGTTCCTAGGGGAGTTTTGACCAGGTCATGACATGGGTGTCACCGCACAATATGTACAAGGAGAAAACGCCGTGGCTAGCACATAAATCGGCGGTATTGCACACATTGAATTGCACATTTGTTGAGTAGTCGAATCTAGTCATCTTGTAGAAACGAGGAAAACTGTGTACATACGATTGGTTCAATTCAGCCTGGGAACCGGAAAGCGCTCTGCCGCAGAGGCCGTAGCCAACAACGTGATACCTGCCATCCGCGCGCGGCCCGGGTGCGAACGCGCCGAGTTCTTTCTCGATGACGCGGCAGGCGACTATGGCTTCTTCGTCCTATGGGCATCCAGAAAAGCTGCTGATGATTCCTACCCGGTAATCTCTCCTATGTTGCACTCAGCGCTTGAGGCAGCTGGCGCCAGTGGAGCGCCAAACATACGGACGCTCGAGATTTACGAGCCGACGAAATAGCGACTGCATAGCATCTTGTTTGCGAGATCAAGGTCAAAGCTGACTACGCTCCGGCCCAACACGGCGTGCCAGGAAGGCTAGAGGGATTATGGCGACTTGTCAAGCTTCTTTCTGGCTTCGAGTTTTCTGCACTACCTTCAGAATCCCGACCCACCCCGACGCAGCCAACGCAAGCCATGGTTATCCGTAGGTAGATCTGTTCATTTCTTTGTTGGCAGGAGCTCCCTCAATATCAAGCGGGATAAGTCGCATTGAGCCTGACGCACTGTAGTGCGCCCGTACGACCTACCGCAGCAAGCTACTGATTGCCGATGATCAGGCGCGCGGCTCTTCTACCGATCTCGACGGCGAAATTGGTGCCCCGATCCCAGGGATAGACCTGGCTCATGGAGGCGAGGTAGAGACCCTCGATGGGGGTTTGAATGGCAGGGATATTCTTTGAATGGTTCAAAAGCGGGACGGGTTGTGCGTAGTTGGTCCTGAACACCCAGACCTTCTTGACCCAGTCCGGCTCAAATAGGTGATTGAATTTCTTGAAGGCTGGGGAGAAGCGCGCCACGAGCTGCTCGTCATTCATCGAAAAGTACTCGTGACCGGGCTCGAGGTAGTCGCCGGCATAGACGATGTGATCACCGCCGAATTTCCCGGCGGGCAGGAAGTTCGTGTGTTCCACCAGGGCGAGGAAGGGATAGCCGGCCTCCTTGGGCAGGTTGAACCAGTAGTAGCCCTGCTGCGTGAGCGGATGCTTGAGAGCCAGCACCATTACCACTGCCCCCATGGATTTCAATTCCAATAAGCCTTGCAGATACTCCGCGGGCAGCGCAGGGCACAACGTGGTCAACAGACTCGGTGAGGT
>JBGPAT010000226.1:0-4972 GCA_041480885.1 Anaerolineae bacterium | reverse complement strand
TGTGCAATCGACACAGGGGGGTCCGTGATACCAATGCATCCAGCCGCGATAGCAACCATGCCGCTCGCGATCGAGTTTGGAAGGGACGCCGCCCAGAGTGTTGCACGAGCAAAATAGCGCGAAAACCGACGCCGGGCGCAGGACCACTGTGGTCATCCGCGTCGCCTTCTGGGCAATCGCACTCCTCGCAGTAGTCCTGCGGTTCTTGCTATACGGAGATCCCCGGCTGGCCATAGCCACGGCAGACACACAAACCTATATAGATTCATCGCGGGCGCCCCTACTATCGTGGGAATCATTTAGTGGACGTCGCCTCTTTACGACCAATGTTGTCTACAAGGCCATCAGCGGGCACTCGAATTGCGGCGACATCACGGTGAGCATGCCCGCAATTGGCAAGGAAGGGCACCGCGAGATCCAACCATGCTTTGAAAACATTGCTGTCTTGCAGGCATTCCTCTCGATTGTGAGCTGGCTCTGGCTTGCTTTCGTGGTTGCGCGTCATCTGAAAGCAACTCTGGCGCAACTGCTGGCCGCGAGCATCCTCCTTTTGTTTGCTTTTACACCGCAGATCGTCGAGTGGGACAGCATCTTGAGTTCAGAATCGTTGTCGCTGTCTTTGTTCGTGCTCTCCTTTGGATTTCTAGTTGAGCTGGCATTCGCGGCGGCACCGGACAGCCGAAAAGAAAACGCCTACCCGATGGCTTTATCCGTCTTGTGGTTGGCCTCCTTCGCGCTGTGGTTATTCACGAAAGATGCCAACCTATACGTTGTTCCGGTGACCGTCATGATGTTGGTGCCGTTCTGCTTCTCCAAGCGGTGGAGCAATCAGCGCCTCGTCCTTGTCTGCATAGTCCTGCTGATCGGTCTCTTTGTGCTGGGCATCTTGACTTCAAGACCCAGCCCAAGATGGCCGCCCGCGCTTCAACACTCATTGGAGACATTCATATTCCCCTATCCAGCCAGGATGCAATTCATGAGAGATCCCTTTGGGATGCCGGATCCCGGCTCGGCGACATATGAATCCTGGCTGACTGTCACGGGGCCCACAGCCTTCGCGGCCTTCTTGCTCTCGCATCCCGGGTTCGTTGAGGCGAACATTCTTGACAACTGGACCATTTTCACTTACAGCTATCAACAGCCTTACTATCAGGTCTCGGCGAAGCCTTCGCGTCTACCATTGTCGCAGATTGGGGAATTGCTGCATCCAAGCTCCGGGGCTTTCTATCTCGTCGACACTGTGGTGCTGATTGCCGTCTGGGCCGCCGCTATCTTCCGGCGGTCAAGATCCGTCATGGCTTGGACATGGGTGCTGACCTGGCTTTATCTTGCAGCTGCCATCACATTGTTCGTGAGCTATTTTGGGGATACTGATGGGATCATGCGTCACTTACTCCCCTCACTTGAGACTTTTCGGCTCTTTATGTGGTTGTCACTGGTAGTTGTGATCGATGGTTATGTTCACGGACCTGGCCCGATTCCGGCTCAACTCACGGAGGCTGCAGCCAGAGACACCGCGATGGAGCAGCAATCCTCGTGAGCGCATCGATCACCAGACTAATGTGTGTCCTTGAGAAGAAGCCCTCATGTCGATGGCGATTGCAGAGTTGATAGCAACTAGGCATTCATGTTCGTTACGCAGAGATCGTCGCTTCATGCGTCGCAGCCGGTCCGGAACGTCGGGCCCGCTTCGCCAAGATCCTCTGTGCGATGCCAGAGCCACAACTGCCATCCCACGGGACTTGATTGTGAACACGCGGCGGTCTGGCTAGCCTCTCCCCTTAGAATCCGGCGCCCCGACTCCAATTGCTGAGGCCCGTCTTCAATTTCTGAAGTCTCCTTCACCCAAATCGAGCTCCGCCGTCGTGCAAGACTCCGCCGGTCTTGCCGATCGGTCTCGCTGGATTCCGAGATGGAAGCTCGGTCCTTCAGAGCTTGCCTTGGCTAGGGGTCTAGCTTCTGGCCTCTGCTGCTGCGGCCTGCCAAGCAACTCTGTTTTGCAGGTCCGAGCGGTGTAGAGTGGCATCTGCTGTTTTCCCTCCTCATGATAAGGCTGGCAATCTGGCTAGGGCCCTCTACGCCGCTCGACCTCGCACCCGGCATGCCCGAGCTGTCGGCAGCCCAGAAGCTCGTGATAAACTAGTTCTATGGAGTTCATCGTCGCCATAGACATTGAGACAACAGGCCTCGACCCGGACCGGGATGCAATAATTGAGATTGCCGCAGTAAAGTTCAAGGGGAATCGGCTTGAAGACGAGTGGACTTCCCTCATCAACCCCAACCGCCATGTGCCCGAATTCATTACGGGACTCACCGGCATCGACGATGCGATGCTGCGGCAGGCACCCCGTTTCCGAGATGTGGCCCACGAGCTGGAGGCTTTCATCGGAGACGCCCACATACTGGGGCACAATATCCGTTTTGACCTGGGCTTTCTCCAAAAGCAGATACCTTTTTCGTACAACGAAGTCATAGACACGTACGAACTGGCTGCAGTCCTGCTGCCAGGCGCGGGCCGGTACAATCTTGGCTCTCTCGGGAAAGAGCTCGGCATTCTCCTGCCCGCCACGCATCGCGCAATGGACGATGCCAGAGTAACGCAGGCTGCATTTCTGCGCCTTCTCGAAATCGCACGCAGCCTGCCAGTGGACCTCGTGCAGGAAATCCTGCGTCTCAGTGAGCAGCTCTCGTGGGACGCCAGCTACGTCTTCCACGACGTACTGCGACAGCAGGCGTCCCAGGGACTGCTGGCCAAGAAAACGAAGAAGGATGCGGCTCTCCGGCTTGAGCGGGATTCTCGCCCGCCACTCGAGGTCCCAGACGAACCACAACCACTCGACACGGACGAAGTCGCGTCCACCCTGGAATACGGCGGCCCGTTCTCCAAGTACTTCGCGGCGTATGAACACCGCCCCGAGCAAGTTGAGATGCTTAGGGCAGTCACCCGGGCTCTATCCCACAGCCAGCATTTGATGGTCGAAGCCGGAACCGGCGTCGGCAAGTCATTCGCCTACTTGATTCCGGCCGCGCTGTTTGCTATCCACAACAATACGCGCGTGGTCGTCTCGACCAACACGATTAATCTGCAAGACCAGCTGATCCAGAGGGACATTCCCGATCTGTTGGAGGCACTGAAGCTGGACCTGCGCGTGGCCGTCCTCAAGGGTCGTGCCAATTACCTATGCCCGCGTCGGTTTGATAACATGAGGCGCTTCGGCCCCCGCACCCAGGACGAAATGCGCGTCCTGGCCAAAGTGCTGGTCTGGCAACTGACGGACTCTAGTGGCGATCGCAATTCTATCAGTTTGAATGGAAACGCGGAGCGAGAGGTGTGGACACGACTCTCAGCAGAGGACGACGTCTGCACCACCGAGACCTGCCTGAAGCGCACAGGTGGCGCGTGCCCATTCAATCGAGCGCGGATGGCGGCACAGACTGCCAATCTGCTGGTCGTAAATCATGCCCTGCTCTTGTCGGATGTCGCGGCCAGCGGCAGGGTCGTTCCGGACTACTCGTACCTGATCGTAGACGAGGGCCATCACTTGGAAGCCGCGACCACCAATGCCCTGTCTTACCGGGTGACGCAGTTTGAGCTCGAACGCATCCTGAAGGAAGTCGGGGGACCCAAGGGGGGGCTGCTCGGGAACGTGCTCATGGAAACGCGGGCGGTTCTGCGCCCATCGGACGCCGGCCTGCTTCACCAGAAGGTTTCCCGCGCCACCGACATCGCCTTTCGATTGGAACAGCTCAATCGCGAATTCTTCAATGGCGTAGCCGCTTTTGCCGCGCTCCAGCGCGAGCAGGAACAGGCGACGAACTACGCCTGGCAAGCGCGTATCCTGCCCGCGACGAGGACGCTTCCAGGCTGGGATGAGGTCGAGGTTGCCTGGGATGCCGACAGGGAATCCTTGAGTCTGTTGCTAAGCAGCATCACCGAGATTCACGATGCCGCCTCCACCCTCTACGCCAACGGTCAGGAGAAGCTGGAAGACGTGATTGCGGATCTGGGCAGCATTCATCGCCGTCTTTCCGAAGTGGAGGTGCATGTTTCTGCCATGATCAGCCATCCATCGGCGGAACAGGTGTATTGGATCGAAATCAGGCCGAACGGAAATCAACTCTCTCTGAACATGGCGCCGCTGCGCGTCGGCCCGCTAATCGAGAAGGTGCTCTGGCACGAAAAGAAGTCGGTGATTGTTACTTCGGCGACGCTGACCACCCATGGCGAGTTCCAGTATCTGCGCGGCACGCTCGGCGCGGATGAAGCCGACGAAATGCAGGTGGGTTCGCCATTCGACTACGAGAGCTCCACGCTTATCTATGTGGCCAACGACATGCCCGAACCCAACACGCCGGACTACCAGCAGGCGCTCAACCGCGCGGTTATTTCGACTGCGCGGAGCACGGGCGGAAGAATGTTGGCCCTGTTCACATCCTACACGGCGCTCAAAAAAACTTCCCAAGCCATTACCGCACCCCTGGCCCGCGAAGACATCTTTGTCTATGAGCAAGGTGAGGGGGCTTCGCCGAATGCGCTCCTCGAATCATTCAGATCGGCGGAGCGGGCGGTTCTGCTCGGCACCCGTTCCTTCTGGGAAGGCGTGGACGTGCCAGGCTCAGCTCTATCGGTGGTGCTCATTGCCAAGCTGCCATTCGATGTGCCCACGGATCCGCTAATAGCCGCGCGCTCCGAGATGTATGAGGATCCATTTCAGGAATACTACCTTCCCGAGGCAATTTTGAGATTCAGGCAAGGATTTGGGCGTCTGATCCGGACTGCCTCGGATCGTGGCGTGGTGGCAATCCTGGATCGACGGGTGCTCAGCAAACAGTACGGGCGACTCTTCCTGGAGTCCTTGCCCCCGTGCACCTCACGACAGGGCCCCGTGGCAAACTTGGCAGTCGAGGCCGGCAAATGGCTCAGAATGTGATGTGGCCGCTTGAGAACCCTGAGAGCTCGGTTGTCGACGAC
>JBGPAT010000225.1:0-4978 GCA_041480885.1 Anaerolineae bacterium | reverse complement strand
CCTCGAGCGATTCTGAGACCACGTCGTAGCCAGCCACAGCCGCCGATCCCTCGGTGGGAGGCATGTAGCCGGTGAGAATGCGCATGGTAGTGGTCTTGCCAGCTCCGTTCGGCCCCAAAAAGCCGACGATTTCCCCTTGCCTCGCTTCAAAGTGCAGATCGGAAATGGCCCGCCTCGCGCCGTAGTCCTTTGTAAGGCCCTGGACTCGTATCATGCGCACTCCTTCAAGCGAAAATGGTCGCGAAAGAAGAGGCACAGCGCGGTTGGGTCGCAGTGCCCCGTTCTTGCTGATGAGTACTATACATTAATAGGAAGAGCAAAGTCAAGTCGCTTCTTGAACTCTAATCTAATGCTAATTTTCTCGCTGCCAAGACTCGAAAGTGCAGACAGCGCGCTTGTGTACTAAACTTGCTTGCAGAACGGAGGTCTGATGACCGAGCTTCTTTTTCAAACCGACGGCTATCTAAAGGACTTCGATGCGATCGTCACGAACATTCATGCTGAGCAACACGCGGTCGAGCTCAATCAAACTGCGTTCTACCCTGGGGGTGGAGGACAGCCATCGGACCACGGCTCGCTGGACGGAGGCAACGTTGTCGGCGCACGCAGGAGCGGCGAGGCGGTTTTGCATGTGCTCGAGGGCAACCTGCCTGCAGCAGGTGCAGCCGTCCACGGCGCGATTGACTGGGATCGCCGGTACAAGCTGATGCGTACGCACACGGCCATGCACGTCCTGTGCGGGGTTGTTTTCCGTGACTACGGCGCATTGGTGACCGGCGGCGACATGGAACCGCTGAAAGGCCGTATGGACTTCGAATTCCAGCGTCTGCAAAAAGACCTGGTATCCCTGATCGAGGCGGCCGTGAATCGCGAGATCGAGGCACGACGCCAAGTCCGGGTGGCTATCTTGCCGCGGGAGGCCGCCCTCCAGATCCCTGACCTGATTCGCACCAAGATCAGCCTACTGCCCGCGGACATCCAGCAGATCCGCACGGTGGAAATCGTTGGTCTGGACCTGCAGGCTGATGGAGGCACTCACGTCAGAAACACTTCGGAGATCGGCCGCATTCGGGTAACGGACTACAAGAGCAAGGGCGCGATCAACAAGCGCATCTACGTCGAAGTTCTCGATGTCTAGCACGTGGTTGGACGTGCCTCGCGAACTACTTCCACAATGATTTGCCATTGGAATTCGCGGCTAGCGTTGGCGGATCATCAGAAGATGGTTGATGAACGGCCGCAGGTTATCGATCTCGTCATTGCACCTTGCCATTGTCGTGCCGACGCTGGCATGCAGCGGCTGGCTTCTGAAACCGCCATCTTCGCCACTGCGGTGCTGTGCGTGATGACGAGAACCATTTGTGGCGTTCCCCGCTTTTTTGTCGTCGCGCGCACCACTGTATGCACGGAGTTGGAATCTGCAGGCACGAGAGTGTGCGCTTCTAAGTGGAATTTCGCATGAGGCTGAGGGCTGATCTCACCCTATTGCTGGTCGCTGTGCTGTGGGGTTCCGCTTTTGCTGCTCAGCGCGCCGCGGCACAGCTGGGCAGCGTGTATTTGTTCAATGGAGCGCGTTTTCTGCTGGCCGCGCTACTACTGGCTCCGTTCGCGTTCCGCAAGAAACCTGCTCCCCGTCAATGGGTGTGGATGTGCGTTGCGGGCACGGTGTTGTTCATAGCCAGTGCGTTCCAGCAAGTCGGGCTGCTTACTACGGGCGCTGGGAACGCCGGTTTCCTGACCAGCTTGTATGTCGTCGTGGTCCCGCTCGTTATGTGGATCGGCTGGAAAGAGAAACCGCGCGCCGTGGCGGTGGCGGCAGTGATCTTGGCCGGACTCGGTGCGTTCTTGCTGTCGACGGCGGGTCGGTACCAGGCGACCCCTGGCGATGCTTGGGAGTTAGCGGGAGCGGCATTTTGGGCGGTCCACGTAGTGGTCCTCGGGAAGTATGCTGCTACGTACGATGCCATTAGCTTCTCGGCTGGGCAGCTTGCGGTGGGGAGCGCCTTGAATTTGCTGGCAAGCAGCTGGATCGAACGACCCAACTTGGCTTTGCCCGGGCCCTTGGCCTTTGCCATCCTATACACCGCCGTGGTCTCGCTGGGACTCGGATATACACTGCAAATCTGGGGACAGAAGCGTACGCCGCCGACCGACGCTGCGATCCTGCTAAGCCTTGAGTCGGTATTCGCCGTGGTTGCCGGCGCACTCGTGTTCCGCGAGGTACTCGCACCGCTTCAAATCGCCGGGTGCGCTTTGATTCTGGGTGCGGTTGTGTTATCGCAAGCCAGAGCCTGGGGTAGAATTCAGTCCGGAGTCGAATCCGATGCAAGGAATTGAAACTTGGATTGGGCGTTGACCGGCGGCTCCAAGCCCTTTCAGAACGCACTTGAATCTACTCGATTACTGCAGAGATGAACTTTGGCCAACGGTGAGGCGCGATTTCGGCTTTGGATGATAGCGGTACTTGCAGCCGAGGGAGTCCGCTTGGTCGGACTTTCGCCCGAAGATGCGCCGGTCGGCTACCCCGGCTTGAGATCGGGGCGCCTGTGAACTTCCGCCGTCGACCGGGCTTGACTTCCGTCGAGCTATTGATCGTACTTGGCATGGCGGTCGCGGCGCTTGCAGTCTGTGCTGCCCTGATCTCTGCGGACGTGAGGGTGAGCCGCGATTTTCCGGGGGGCGCCAACTTCTATTCAACATGGGCAAGCGCGCGGGGATTCCTGCTCGAGCAGACCGGCCCGTACGGGGGAACTGCCGCCCTCACGTCGCAAACGCTGGTTTATGGCAGGCCCGCGGTTGGCGGCGAGAATCCGCTTCTTCTGACGCTGCCCTTTTCACTCGTGCCTTTCTTCTTCCCATTGGCTTTGATTCCGGACGCGACCGTAGCTCGCGCCGTGTGGATGTTCGTCAATCAGGTGGCACTGATTGGAACTGTATTTGTCGGATTGAGATTGGCCGAATGGCGGCCGCGCCTAGTAGGTCTTGTCCTGTACTCGCTGCTGACCGCGTTTGGCTGCTACGCGGTTCAAGCCCTGTTGGACGGGACGCCCGTGATCCTGCTGGGCCTCCTGTATGCCAGCACTCTGTGGGCGTATTCGACTGAACACGATGAGCTCGCAGGCGCACTGTCGTCCCTGACCTTGTTTGCCTGGGAAGTGGGCGGCGTTTTTCTGCTGTTGCTTGCGTGGAGAGTCTTCCATGAAAAACGCTGGAGGGTCTTGGCCGGATTTGGAATGATGGCGATCGTGCTGCTGGCGGTCTCCTTCTTGATCTATCCAAGCTGGGTTCTAGCTTTTTTGACTGCGACGCTTGCTTCGCTCCGCTCACCGTTTGGTTTGACCACCGAGGCCACGCTGGTACGTCTGCTGCCCGCGTACGGGACTCTCATCGCGCATGCTGTGACTGTCTTGGTCGTAAGCATCCTGGTCTATGAGTGGGCCACGACTCGCGAGTCCGATCTCCGGCGCTTCCTGTGGACAGCACTGCTCGCCATTGCCCTCGCGCCGCTGCTCGGCTTTCGTCTGGAGTTGAGCAGCCTGGTCGCCCTGTATCCTTGCCTGGCATTCATCTTCGCTGCCTCCAGCGCACGCGGTCGCATCAGCGCGTGGTTCGTCGGCATATTCCTTGCCTTGTCATTCCTGCTGCCGTGGTTCATTCTTGGCCGCCACTACCCCTTGCGTGATCCGCGATCTGCGGACTACCTGTTTCTGTTCTTCCCCTTGTTCATCACTCTGGGCTTGTACTGGACGCGTTGGTGGTTCCTTCGTCCACACGGCACCTGGCTCGACGAAGTGCGCAGTACGGTGAGATAAGCCGCATGGGGTTCTACTGCTGTGCGTGACTACAAGGCTGACATGAGCGTGCGGACTACCATTCTGTTGGCGGCACTCGGTTTCTGTTTATCCTATTCCATTGCTCAGTTCCAGGCGTTCCCTGGTTACCTGGATTCTGATTACTATTTTGCCGGCGGAATTCAACTTGTCCACGGCAGGGGCTTTACGGAGCCCTATATTTGGAACTATCTTGACGATCCCGTCGGACTTCCCCAGCCGTCACATTCTTATTGGATGCCGCTTTCATCGATTTTGGCTGCGGCCGGCATGTGGTTGCTACGAAGCAATACATACGCCGCAGCTCGTTTGCCATTCATAGTGATGGCCTCCATCGTTCCCATTGTCACCGCCGCGCTCGCGTACAGCTTTAGTCACCGCCGCGATCTGGCGCTGGTTTCCGGTCTGCTTGCACTATTTTCGATCTTTTATGCCCCGTTCCTGTCTGTACCCGACAATTATGATGTCTTCTTGATTCTTGGAGGTCTATACTTTCTGGCGCTCACTTGGCACAAGAGAGCTGCCTATGTGGCCCTGGGGGCAATGTCTGGCTTACTTACCTTGGCGCGGACTGACGGCTCGCTGTGGCTATTCGTGTTGTTGGCCGTGATCGCCTGCCGGGCTTTTCGCACCAATGCCTTTCCCGCCATTGACGCAAGCGATGCTGTCTTGAAGGGGACTCCCACAATAGTGCGAGGTCGGGCCCTTGCGGCTAATCTGCTGCTTGCGCTCGGCGGATTCATTCTGATCGCCGGCGCCTGGTTCTGGCGTAACTACTCTGTTTACGGAACACCGTTGGCACCCGGAGCAGGGCATCTTCTCTGGCTCAGCACCTACGACGAAACCTTCGTATACCCGGCCAGCCAGCTGACGGTCTCGACATGGCTGGCCCAGGGCTGGGGCGCCATCATATCAGCTCGGCTTGCAGCTTTGCGCTGGAATCTGCTCAACGCCGTTGCAGCACAGGGCGGCATTTTTCTTGCGCCATTCATACTGGTGGGCCTCTGGGCACGCCGCCGAGAAGAGCGAGTCCAGGTTGGAGCCACGGCCTGGCTGGCCTTGCTGGCTGTGATGACGGCTGTCTTTCCGTTTGCGGGCGCGCGCGGCGGATTCTTTCACGCAGGCGCCGCACTGCAACCGTTATGGTG
>JBGPAT010000224.1:0-5036 GCA_041480885.1 Anaerolineae bacterium | reverse complement strand
TCATCGTCAACGTTACGGGCGAGATGGTGGTGGCCGTGGGCGGGACCGCAGTCGCCGCTGGAGGTGATGCAACTGTGGGGGATTCGGGAGTTGATGGTGGCTGACAACCAGATGTAACGAACAGCACAGCAAATAGGAAGGCGCTTTTGTTCATCGAAGCCCTCCTGTTGTGCGCCGCAGCCGTAAGACCCAAATCAAGGTGACCAACTAGTGGGAATTGACACTAATACTATGGCATGCGTGTCAATGCGGCACCGGGCGCCGTGCTACTGCGCCGTGTTGCCCCCATCCACAAGCAGCAAATGGCCGGTCACGAATGACGAGTCCTCTGAAGCCAGAAAAAGGACAGCGCGGGCAATCTCTTCAGGTGTCCCCAAACGTCCCATGGGGATATATTCAGCGGATTCCTTCAGCGCCATCTCAACGCTTACGGGGCCGGAATCCTTGAAGTAACCTTGCTCCAGCCAGCGTTCTACCAAGGTATCGCCGGGGCAGACCGCGTTGACGCGGATGTGGTCGCGTGCATAGTCCAAGGCCATGGCTTTGGTCATCATGCCGATCGCGCCCTTGCTCGCGATATAGGGAAACGCGTCGCGGCCGGCGACCACCGACCAATCGGAGCCATTGTTGACGATCACGCCGTGACCCTGTCGCTTCATGTGCGGAATGACCAGTTTGCACATATGCCAGACCGCGGTGACATTGATGGCTAGCGTATCGTTCCAGACCTGGTCGGAGGTGGTCTCGGCCGTGCCAGCGGTGACGATGCCGGCGTTGTTGAAGAGAATGTCGATGCGCCCAAATTCCTGCAAGGCGAGCTCCACGACTTGCTGGCAGTCGGCGAGGTTTGTGTGATCCGCCTCAACGAAGACGCAGTGTGATCCAGTGGAGTGCAGCTGGGCGGTCACTGCTTCCCCCAGAGCAGCGCGGCGGCCCGTGATCACCACGGCCGCGCCCTCCTCCGCGAACAGCAACGCCGTGGCTTTCCCGATGCCGGATGTGGCGCCGGTGATGATCGCTACCTTGTCAGTCAATTTTCCTGGCATGGCCTGCTCCTGGACTGGTAGTCTCTCGAGTCCTCGAGACGTAGCCGCTGGGGACCGCGCGCCTCACAGGGTAAGCAGAATGATGGCTAGCAGTGCGGCCAAAATGCCGATCCACTGCGTGTGGGAAAGCCTTTCCTTGAGGATGATCCCAGCGAGCACCACCGTGGAGCCCGGGTACAGCGAACTCACGACGGCGGCTATATCCAGCCGACCCAACTGGCCGGCGAGAATAAAAAACAGGTTGCCACCCGCGTCAAGCAGGCCGTTGAGCACGACCAGGCGCGACACGCCCTTGGGAACTCCCCAGGATTCTTTGCGCAGCAGCATGTAGACCGTAATGATAAGCATCCCGCCAAGACGGGCTGCCACGATCGGCCAACAGGCGCCGGTACGTGCCGCGGCGTGCATCAGAACGAAGAACAACCCGAATCCAATCCCTGCCAGCAAGGGCAGCCGCAGATCTGAGATATGCGTCAGGATGTCCTTGACGCCCAGTTGGCTTTGCGAGATCAGCCAGATGGCCACGAGGGCAAGGACAAAACCGAGGTAAGTCACCAACCCGGGCGGACCCTCCGTGAGAGTGCCGACGATGACGGGCAAGGCCGCGGCCAAGAGAGCCGAAACGGGCGCGGCAATGCTCATCAAGCCCTTCGTCATCGAATAGTAGAGTAGCAGCAGACCGGTCGTACCGAGCATGCCAGCCGCCATCGCGAGGAGCCAAGCCTGCCCCGTAAGCAAGGGCTCCCCGACAATCACGGCCACCATCAGAATCGCCGCAAGCCCGATGACTTCGCCAAAGAATACCGCCCGGTAAGGGCCGGTCTTGCGGCTGACCAGTCCACCGGTGAAGTCTGCGGCGCCCCAAGTCAGGGCGGAAGTGAGGCCCAAAATGATAGAGAGCAAATCATCCCCACTTTGGGAGGCGCGAGAGAAAGAGCCAATCGCGCAGGCGGTCGGGGAGGAGTCTCAGGACCGAGACGACTTTTCCATCCAGACCGATCGGGTAACGAGTATTTGGATGCCGGGATGTGAGCGCGTGGGCCACCGCCCGAGCAACTGTCCCGGCCGGGATGCCATGCGGCCTCAAGCCTCTTTCCACGTTGTGAATGGCAGTGCCATACAGGTGCAAGCCTTCTTGCGGAGTGCGATGGCGGAGGTCCGCGACGATATCCAGGCTCTTGTTCCATATCGGTGTGTCAATGGGGCCAGGCTCGATGAGGGCCACGTGAATATTCCAGGGATGAAGCTCAACCCGCAACGCATCCGACAGGGCCTCGAGTGCGAACTTGCTGGTGGTGTATGGACTTATGAATGGTGAGGCGATCAGCCCGCTGAGGGAACTCATATTGACAAGGCGGCCGCGGCCGAGCCGCAGAAGCGGCAAGAAGGCCTGGGTGACGGCGATGACCCCAAAGAAGTTGACCTCGAACAGGCGGCGAACCTCATCCAGGTCCAGGAATTCCACGGGACCGCCATAGGGAACGCCGGCATTGTTCACAAGGCCGGATAGGCCGGCGTCGCCCACAGAATCTGCAACCAGCTTGGCCGCGGTTGTGATTGACAAGCGGTGCGTCACGTCCAACAGCAAGGGCATCAGGCGGCCAGAGGCTTCAGCGCTCAAGGAGAGCGCATCTGGCTGCCTTCTCACCCCCGCAAAGACACGCCAGCCGAGTCTGTCCATGTGCAAGGCACAGGCGCGGCCGATGCCGCTGGAGGCGCCGGTGATGACCACCGTGCGAATTTGATCCGTGTTCACGTCAGTATGTGTCCAGTCTCGCGTGTCCCTGTGTAGAGTCAGCCGCTTCCAGATGAGTCCCAGTTCATTGTGGCGGCCGTGGTGGCTGCCCGCAGAGGTTCCTCCGGGGATCTATCGCATTCCCGCTGCCCTGGCCCGGTCCAATACTCTCTGGGCGTTCTTGACCAGCGGCCTGTCAATCATCTTGCCATCCATAGCGAAGGCGCCCCGGCCTTGCTTCTGATTGACCTCGAAAGCATCGACGACGCGTCTTGCATGCGCCACAGTCTCTGCGCTGGGAGTGAAAGCGGTTTGTACGGGCTCCACCTGGGAGGGGTGGATGATCTGCTTGCCTGAGAATCCAAGGCGAGCACCGAATTCGGACTCAAGCCGCAGGGAATCCAGGTCCTTGAAATCGATGGCCACGATGTCGATGGCCTGCAGGCCGAAGGCCGCGGCCGCCGTCAGCAGCGCCTGCCGGGCGTACAGCAGTTCGAAAGCCTCTTTGGTCCGCGTAGCGCCGATGGAGACTGCAAAATCCTCTCCGCCAAAGATGATGGCGTCCAGCCGCGGATGAGAGGCAATCTCCTTGAGGTTGAGAATGCCTTTGGCAGTCTCCACGTCCATAAGCAGACGTATGGAATTGAGGGGCCAGCCATGCTTCAGTTCCGCCGCTTCAATGACCTCACTGGCCCACTGGATCTGGGCAGGCTCTTCAAGCTTGGGGATCACGATGCCGTCCGGGTGGCACGGCAGGACAGCCTGGATGTCCTCTTTCTCAAGGCCGGAGCCCACAGAGTTGATGCGCGCCAGCTTTTCGGATTTGCCGAAGTCGAGTTCGCGCAGTGCTCCCGCAATGGATCGGCGCGCCTCTGCCTTCCGCGTGATGGCCACGCCGTCCTCCATGTCCATACAGATGCAGTCCACGCCGAGCGTGAGGGCTTTGTCGATCTTGTGGCGGTCATCGCCAGGCAGGTAGAGCAGGGCGCGTCTCGAGTGCATGCGGCTGTCTTCAATTGTTGATCTGAGTGATCAAGAAGTCCGTGCGAGAGCAGGTGAGATCCATGCAGAAGAGATTGAACCAAAAGAGGCCGTTTCCGGCGCGGATGCCGTCGGGCGTGAGCGACAGATCCTGCTCGTCGATGCCGGACAAGGCCTGCAGCATCGAGTCATTAAAGAGCTCCCTGTAATGCAGGATGAACTCGTCCTCTGAACCTATGGTTATCGCTTGGCCTCTGATCCTGACGCCGATTGGATATCGGACTCGGTACGCTATGCCGCGGTCGTCGCCGGCTGTCGCCGCCACCTTCATCATCAGGAAGAACGACCTGGCCTGCTCCATGTCAGCCGGCAGGATCATGTGCAACCGTGGAAGGGGCGCAACCGTCGGCGCACCGGCGGGCGTAGGGAGTTCCACGATCGGGGTTGAGGGAGGCGGCGGGAAATCATCCGGAGTGGGAATGATCTGCGAGCAAGCCGCCGCGAATAGCGCCAACACCTCGGGCAACCATACGACGCGTGGATGGACAAGTCTCATCGGATCAACCCCTCCTTCGTTGCAGGTATTACCTGACGCGCTGCAGCAGGCTCTCGACGGCCTTGGCCTCGCCGCCATCCGGGCTGATGTTGAACGCCGTAATGTTCAAATGATCGTGGTCGACCAGTTCGACTTCCGTACGCCAGCCCCAGTCGGGGCCGCCATCGTGGGATGGGTAGCTGCCCACGACCGCGAAGCCATGCTCCTTGGCGCCTCCCGTGCAAAACATGATGGCGGTATTGTTGTGGAAGCTATCCACCCAACTCGCCTCATATTGGTCGAGGGTCGTGTCGTAGCCGAAAGTAAACATGCCGTGCTGTGCCTCGCCGTACGCCGAGGTCTGATAGAGGTAGATCACAAAGCGGCCGTCCAGGATCAGCTGGATGCTGCCCTGAGTCGGCGCCTCGCTGGGTATACCATCAGGCTCGGGCCAGGTGCGGGTCGAGCCTGCCCAACCTCCGACCAGTTGGGCCAGGTAACGATGAGGACTGCCCGGTGCAGCCGATCCTTGGAATGACATGTGTGCACCGGGGCTGATGATATCACTACGCGACGGGAAGCAAACCAGCCGGTCGTCGTTTTCTATTACAATCAATGCATTCCAAACTCATAAGGAGGAAGAGCGTATGAGACCTGTCTACGCCATATCCGGCGGCGTCTCCAAGTTCGCCAAAGCCCGACCGGACAAGACTTTCCAAGCTGTCATTAAAGAAGCGTA
>JBGPAT010000223.1:0-5038 GCA_041480885.1 Anaerolineae bacterium | reverse complement strand
GGAGACCTGACGGTAGGCCCAGGCGTGTTTTGACAGGTCATCATAGATCATCAGGCCATCGCGGCCAGTCTCCATGAACTCTTCCCCGATCGCACAACCCGCGTAGGGGGCAATGTATTGGAGCGCGGCAGACTCATCGGCAGCCGCCACAACCACAATCGTGTGCTCCATGGCGCCATGACGTTCGAGAATGCCTACCGTGCGCGCCACCGAAGCTTTTTTCTGTCCGATGGCCACGTAGATGCAAATGAGGTCTTTTCCCTTTTGATTGATGATGGTGTCGATGGCCAGGGCCGTCTTGCCGGTTTGCCGATCGCCGATGATGAGTTCGCGCTGGCCGCGGCCTACAGGAATCATAGTATCTATGGACTTGATACCAGTCTGGACGGGCGTGTCCACATCCTGGCGTTGAACAACGCCCGGTGCAATCCGTTCGATGGGACGAAAGCCGGTGGCGGCAATGGGGCCTTTGCCGTCAATGGGTTGGCCGAGGGCATTCACCACCCGACCCACGAGCGCCGTTCCAACGGGCACGGAGGCGATGCGCCCCGTGCCACGGGCGCTCATGCCTTCAATGATGTCGGCATAGTCGCCCATGATAATCACGCCCACAGTGTCCCGCTCGAGGTTGAAGGCGATACCAAGCATACCGTTGGCAAACTGCACCAACTCCTGCGAGCGAAGGCTGGGCAGGCCGCTCACGCGCGCAATTCCATCGCCGGCCTCGGTCACATAGCCGATATCACTGATCTGAGTCTGCGGCTGAAAGCTCTGGATCTGTTTCTTTAGGTCGTCTGTGATTTGCGTGATGAGATCTGACACGATGCCTCCGCGCCCAACCCGCAAGGGCCCAAGCCCTTCCCGGTCCTCACTGTTTCCATTATGTACAAGAACCCGGATAAGGTCTTTATCCGGGTCGGTTGTGTGATTGGTTACAATCGATTGCCAATGATAACTGAAAGCACCTGTCCTGTCCAGTTTCGAGCGCGCCTAGGCAAAACAGGAGGCGCTGACCTATCGATGTCCACCAATGCTTGAGACTGGAATAGGTGGTACCCGCTACTTCGTCTCACCAGAACACCAGGAACCCTGGGTTGATCACAGATCGAACGCCATGCGTCGCAGGCCCGCACGCCGGTGTTGGATGTCCCGATAGACGTGCGAATGCGCCGCCTATTCCCCCGTGCCGCCGCCCTCCGGGCCATCAGGCGGTTCCGCACCACCCGATCCACCGCCGCTGCCGCCACCCGAATCTCCCTTGCCCTTCCCGCTGTCATGGACGGGGTTCAGCACAACCTGGATTCTTGTGGCCACAAACTTGTTGTCCGAACTAAAGTACCCTTGGAACTGTACCACGGAGCCAAGCCTGACCATGCCCACGATCTGGGCCTGATCCACGTGCACAACCTGGCCGTTGATGCGCCATACGCCAACCTGCATGGATTCGACTATGCCCGTGAACTGATATGTCTCCTGGGCCGCGGCAATCGGCGTGGGTTGCAGGCCAGGCTGAGGCGTCGCCAGAATCGGCGGCGTGCCAGGATTTTGGGGTCCTCCAGACGGAACGAGCTCGTCCATTTCAGAGGGCTCCAGCGGCGGCAAAGGCACGCCGGGCAGAAGCAACTGGACACTGCTGGCTTGGACGACACCGTCGCTACGCGTCACTCCGCCCACGGCCACTGGCACGCCCTCGACCAGCGCGCTGGCGGGCAGCTGCGTCGCAGCGGTGATCGCGACAGGGATGCCCGAGACGACCCAGCTGCCATCCTGTTGATGCATGAGGAGGCCTGAAAACTCTATGGGGGCCGTCCTGCGTTTTCTCAGCAAGTCGTCGATCTCATTCAGCCGCTCCTGCTCGAACTGGCTTTCCAGTTGGTAGTGATCTTGCTCATGAATGACGAGGAAGAGCTGCAGATCTTCCCAAGATCTCTTGACACCATAGAGTTGGTCGCCGGGCAGAGCACCGTTGGAGGCGCTCACTAATCGCGTGCTGGTCAGAGCCAACATTGCCACCAAACCCAGCGTGATGGCAAGGCGGGGCCAAGCCGGGATCATGCGTCGGCGTGAGCTCCGGCTCTCTCGCATTTGGGCTGCAGCTTGGAGCAGGCGCGCGCGGCCGCGACGCATCGCATCCGGCGGTGCTGCAGGCAGGCGCGCGCTTCGCGCGACCAGGGCGGCTTGCAGCAAAGGACCGAGTTGAGCGGACTCTTTGGGGTAGCGCGCCAACACTGACTCCATGCTCGCGCCTTCCTCAAGGAGCTGCAAGGAGACTTCGAGAGCATCCAGCAGGTTAGTCATGCGGCGCCTTCCTCATCTTCCTTCGTAGGGCCGCCAATGCCCGGAATTGGAGGGCTTTCACGGCATTGACGTTCTTATTCAGCACCACGGCTGTATCTTCAAGCGAATACTCTTCGCCAAATCGCAGAGCCAGGACGTGCTGCTGCTCATCCGTGAGCAAGGCATACGCCTGCTCGAAATCGCGCGATTGCTCGCGCCGGTCAAACTCGTCGGTGGGAGCGGCAAGCGGGTCAGCCAAGGCATCGCTGATGGCCTCGGTAGGCCGTCGATAGGCCCGGCGCAGGTGATCTGTCACCATGTGGTTGGCTGTGGAGAGCAGCCAGCCCTTCAGGTTCAGCCGCGGTCCGCGGCCTTCTTGGACGGCCTCCAGGAGGCGCACGAAAACATCGCTTGCAATGTCCTCGGCCAGATGATCGTCGTTCAGCCGATAGCGTACGTAGCGATAGACATCCCCCGAGAAGCGATCGTAGATATCACTGATGACCCGTGCGTCAAGCTCGCGCAGGCCATCCAGCAATTGATGGTCTTCCCAATCGGGCATGAGTGTTACAGCCCCCAGGCTGAAGATGTTTGGAGAGAGGTGCGTGTTCACGCCCAGTATACCATCCGCCCGACAGCCATCATCCAGGCTGCCGGGCTGTGAGGTGACGACTACTCTGACATTCGAAGGCTTTTCACCGATGCGTACGTAACGTATGGTAGCGCCAGCCGATCAGCATGCATGAGGTGGTGCCGTCACCACCCCCCGCGCTACTCGCCTGAGCCGTCGTGGCCACCGCCACCGCTTGACTGATGCGAGCTGTCGTGTCCACCGTCACTCTGTGATTCACCGCCGTCGCGCTGGCTGCTGCCATTCATGTCTGATGCTTGCGTCAACTGCAAGTCGTGCTCGACCGCATCGGAGGAGTTGGTCTCTTGCATATGCGACCCCTCGCTCGATTCCAACGCGCCTGTTGCCCCCGGATGGTTCGCCTCGGTAACATCCGCCCCGCGAGCGGATTGGTCGAGGCTCAGCCCCTGAAGCAGCCCCCCGCTGTAGAGGCTTGGCGCCGCCATGGCGACGCCATATGCGCTGAAGCCGAGACTCGCGACCACCACAGAGACCATCAAAATCAAACGTACCTTGGTTTTCATGACACCTCCGTAAACTGGCTGTTGTTCATTACAGTGGTCGCTGTAGAACGGGATTAGTTATCAGTTCCGCAAATCGGAGTTCAGGCGCGTTCCGATAGGAGGGCTGCACGCGCCCGCGCGGTGCCGCTGGCTATGCGCAGCATGATTCCGCAAAAGATGAGAAGCCTAAGCGTAGAGAGTCCCCTCTGATGTCTGCTCGAGGCTGACCGACCATGTGCGATGGCAGGCGAGGCGGCGCCTTGGTCGCGGTTCCCGGCAGCCAAGAACGGATTCTAGGCCGAAGACGATGGTCGAATCACTCAGGAGCGCGAAAGGGGAACGGCCCACCGGACGTGGGCGCGTGAGTCAACCATGCCGCATGTAACGGACGGTGCCGGTAAGGAAGGCCTCGTCGGCTACACCCTAGGGATGCGCCAACGCGTACACCCTCTGAAATTCCTGCAAGTAGGCGGAAGCAAGGCCGGGATCACGGATCACCACCACATTTTCATCGTTGGTAGTCGCGGCGCTGTTCGTGAAGTTGTAGGAACCCGTTACAACAGTCTGCTCGTCGATAATCATGACCTTCTCGTGCATGGCGTCGGGATTGCCGTCGAGTCTGACGTCCAAACCGGCGGCGCGAAACGCGTCAAATTCGGTACCGACGTTGGACTTGACCTGGTCTGCATCCATGACACCGGCGACAGTGATCCCGTCCGCGGCGCGCCTGCGGATCGCCTCGCCCAGCGGGTCGGCCGTGAAGGAGTAGGCCAGAAAGTGGATACTCGACTTCGCTTGATCGAGGAGTTGAACAAGAGCTGGCTGAACATGATCATCCGGTGAAAAATAGATCCACAACTGCGCCCCACCCAGAGTCACGTTCGGCTTGGGAGTCGGTTTCCCGGCCTCAGGCCCAAAGACGTCGTCCACGAACATTTCATTGAATTCCGCTTCGTAGTCCTGGGCCACCTCCGACGATCGGATGCGCAGCAGGTTGTTGTTCTGATCGTATGCGCCAGAGCCGGTCGGATTCATGGAGCCCGTCCAGACCTCCGAGCGATCGATCACAAAGAATTTATTATGCATCGTGCCCTGGCGGCGATCACCCAGCAACGGGATGCCGGCATCCTTCAACTCTTGAGGATCCGGGCCGTCGATGTTGTCGCTCTCCATAACCACGCGAACTACAACGCCGCGCCGTTGTGCACGGATCAGAGCATCGCGTACGTTGTGGAGGCTGAAGCTGTAGACGGCTGCATCCACAGACAAGCGGGCCGCATCAATGGCGGCTGACAGTGGTTGGTCCACGCCTCCGGTGAACTGCCTAGAGGCCGGATTGGATGGATCGGTGAAATACAAGTCAAACCACGGCCCGTGGACGCCGTAGCCCACATGCAGCGGGATCTCCGTTGAGGCATCCGCAGCCGTCACGACCGCGAGAGCGGTCGACGGACGTGCTTGGATCGAAGGCGCGGTCGGGACGAATGGTCCCAAGGACAAGGTTCCGCATGCAAGCAGCACGAGACCAGTAATGACAAGAACGAGGATCCAGCGTCCCAATTCGATGTTCTCCCCCCGTCATTATAGCATTTGCATCCCCCAGCCTTCTTCCTCTACGTGAAGCCAG
>JBGPAT010000222.1:0-5053 GCA_041480885.1 Anaerolineae bacterium | reverse complement strand
TAATAGAACATCTCCAAAATGCCCGTCGCCCCAAGCACCATCACGAGGAAAGCAGCTGTGCCGCCCGCGCCTAGCGTGTAGCGCCAGCGCGCTTGGTTGGCCGGGATCGTCGGGGGGTGCAGGTGATGCAGAAAGGATGGGCGCATTCGGGGATGATAGTCTGGGGGGATGAAAACCGCCCCTGGCTGGAGCGGTTTTCCTGTTCTGCAGGTCTAGTCCGCAGCCGCACCTTCCGGTTCGGACTTGGACTCTTCCCGGATCTTGCGATTGACCTCGTCCTCCCAGTCCATTTCTTCCTGCATTTTTACCCAGTACCACTTTTCGTGGTGCATTCTGGCGTACCACGCGGAGACCTTTCCGCTGAACATTGAGAAGAACGCTTCCCTCTCTTCCGGGAAGATGGCGCCCATGTAGACGTGGATGAACAGCCAGGCAACGATCATGAAGACCGACAGGAAATGCACGGGCTGTGCGATCTGCTTGACGAGCGGCGGGAAGAGACTCTTGAAGACCATCAGCGGTCCGCTGAGCATGATGCCCGCCGTGCCGATCACAACGAAGTAGCTGTAAACTTTTTGGCCGGCGTTGTATGCATCCTGAAGCGGGATCGGTTTCTGTTTCATCAGTCCGAGCATCTGGAGCGGTTTGATCGTCAGCCACTGCATGTCGTCCTTATCCAGCAGCATGCGGTTCAGCGCGAACGGAACGAAGTACTTGCGCCATCCGACGAAGACGTTGAATAGCAGGATGAACATCCAGATCAGGCCGATCGTGTAGTGGAAGGTAATTAAGTTGGCAGTCCCGCCGAACATATTGCGGAACCATTCCTGCATCCAGATCGGCGTGATGCCCAGGGTCGGCGAAGCAATGATCGCGATGCCGGTCGGCAGGAGCATCAACCAGCAGATCACGTTGAACCAGTGCGTCAGGATGTTGGCCACATTGTGCTTCTTGAGCATTCTGGTGCGCAGCCGCTTTTGCTCTGGAATCGGGACCGTTCTGTGCGCGCTCATGGCTCACTCCTCGTTTTCTTTTTCGCCTTCCAACAGCTGCTTCGTGAAGAAAATGGCCTGTACGCCGAAAGCGGCCACCGCGGCCAGGCCCAGTCCCGGGATTAGAACCTTCTTCCAGACTTCCTCCGCAATGCTGAATTGGGATGTGTCAGGCACCGACTTTTCCATCTGGCCAAAACCGTCCGTGGTTAGCAGACTGACCATGCTTGCGGGCGCATTGACGTAATAGATGTTCGGTCCGGTGCTCGCCCCATCGGGGCGCTTTGCGTCCAGGCGCAAAGCCGTGCTGGCCTTTGCCAGTGCCGCCGAAACCGTGGACGTCGGGTCATTCAGATCGCCGAAGAGGCGCGCTCCCCCGAGGCAAGTTTGGACACATGCCGGTGCCTGCCCGGTTTCAACGCGCTGCACGCAGCCCGTGCACTTGTCGACCACGCCGCGCTCCTGGTCGATATAGCGTGCCTCGTACGGACAGGCGTCCACGCAAAATCCGCAGCCGATGCAGGCATCCTGATCCACGAGCACGAGGCCGTTGTCTTTGCTCTTGAAGGTCGCCCCGCTGACGCAGACCTCCGTGCAGGGTGGTTTGTCACAGTGCATGCGGTTGTACGGGACGAAAGTCCGCTGCAATGTCGGCCACTCTCCCTGGACGCCCTGGTCGTGCACCCAGATCCGTGTGTGATCGTAGGGGACCGTGTTTTCCACGCTGCAAGCCACCATGCAGGCGCGGCAGTCAATGCAGCGGCTGATGTCGATCACAAATCCATGGCGTTTGATCGTATCGCTTGGCATCGCGCACCTATGCTTTCTTGACCGTTACGTATGTCTGGCTCAGCGCTTGCGAACCGCTGATTGGATCCGTGTACGTAAGGTGCAAGACTGACGAACTTGCGCCGACGCCGTAGCCCGTGCGCAATCCCTTTGACAGATGGCCGTATCCGGGGGTCATATAGACGCAGTCGGGACGGATCGCTGACGTAACCCACACCGCCGCGTTGATCTGCCCGGCATCGCTCGCTAATTGGACGACATCCCAGTCCTTGATTCCGCGCTTGGCAGCCGCATCCGGATGGATCCAGACCCGCGGTGTGTCTTCATACTTATGCAGCAGCTTGTTGTTTTGTGTTCCGAATTGGGTATGCTGTCCCACCTTGCCGGTGAGCAAATAGAATTGGTCATCTTTGGGCTGCGGAGGGTCAACCCACTTCGGGATCGGATCAAATCCGCCCTTCTCAAGGATCGTCGAATAGACCTCGATCTTGCCGCTGGGTGTGTTCCACGTCATTTCATTCGGGCGTCCGCCCCGCAGCGCGGCAAAGCCGTGCATGGAGATCTGGCCCACCGTAGTGCCCAGCGGCTTGAGTTGTTGATTGATGTAGTCTTGCTCATCTTGGTATTGGAAGTAGTCCTGCAGCCCCAGGCGGGTGCCGATCTCTTTGAAGATCCACAAGGCAGACTTGGCCTCGCCCTGCGCATCGATCACCGGCTGGCGCAGGAACGCCTTATCCCCAACGACGTTGAGCGGGTCGTAGCGCTCAAGATAGGAGGCCTCCGGCAGGATCACATCCGAGAACCAGGCCGTGTCGTTCATGATGATGTCAATCGTGGCAATGAAGTCCAGCTTGCCGAACAGCTCCAGAGTCTTTTGCCTGTCGGGCAGGTCCAGCACGGGGTTCTGGCGCGAAATCAGCCAGCCATGCGGCTGGTACGGATCGCCTTTCAGCGCGCCATCCCGCATTTCCTGAAAGATCCCGATATTGAGCGGCACGAACGGATACTTCCACGGGACGCCATCGAGCCGTGCCGCAGAGATGCGTGGATAGGGAGGTTGCGGCACGGAGCCCAGGCCGCCCGCACCTTCACCGCCCACCGGATGCAGCGCATGGCCCCAGTTGCCGGTGATTGCGTTGAGAATGGTAATCGCACGTTGCGTCTGGAATGAGTTGACGAAGTTCGATGTCCGCCAGCCGTTATGCGCGAGCGCATAGGGCGCCGCAGCTCCAAATTCCCGCGCGATACGTCTGATCGTATCCGCCGGAATGCCGGTGATCGATTCTGCCCAGGCGGGAGTACAGGTGGTGACCGCCGCGCTGAGTTGCTCGAAACCGCTCGTGTATGCGGTTACAAAACTCTGATCAAATAGACGCTCGCCGATGATGACGTTGATCAGCGCCAGATGAAATGCGCTGTCTGTCCCGGGTTTGATCGGCAGCCATACACTGGCCTTGGATGCCGTCTTGGTGAAGCGCGGGTCCGCGTAGACCACTTTCGCGCCTTGTGCGATGATGTCCATCAGCGCGCTGGTCTCGGATGTGGAAATGGCTTCGGTCAGGTTGCGGCCCGTCAGGATCAGATACTTGATGTGGGCATAGTCGCGATCGGGCTCCTGCATGCCATAGGTCATCAGGTTCGCCACGATCATGGCATTGAAACACAATGAACGCTGCGTTCCGTAGTTGGGAGAGCCGAAGGCATAGAGAATATTCTCGAATGCTGGCTGCGAGAGATTATGGGTTGAGGAGAAGAGCATGGCCTCGGGGCCGTACTGATCCTTGATCTTCTTCATGTTGCTGGTGACGAGGTCCAGGGCTTCTCCCCAGGACGCCATTCGGAATTTTCCCTCGCCGCGTTGGCCCACCCGGATGAGTGGGTGCAATACGCGGTCAGGATCGTAGGTGTTCATCAGCCCCGACTGTCCGCGCGCGCACAGCTTGCCGTTGGAGTGAGGGTGATCCGGATTGCCTTCGAGCTTTACCACGCGGCCACCCTTTACTTTCGCCAGGACGCCACACCGCCAGACGCACATTTCACATATGGTTGGAATGTAGCCGTCGCCGTTTGGATCGAGCAGCCCTGCCTCGCGTGCCGCCTTGGCCACAAGCGGTGGCAGGAAGTTGCCAATTGCAGTGGCGCCCGCGGCCAGACCGCCTAGTTTCAAGAAGTCACGTCGTGACAGAGTCTTTGTCATGCTTTGCTCCAGCAGGGAAAAGATCAGACGTTGGCGCCCGGGCCAAACGGCCTGGGCGCCAACTACTGGCCGGCGATCAGCTCGCCTTGCGCTGCAGGCCAGCGCGATCGATCAGATAGAAGAGGATTAACGCCATCGCCGCGAAGGCGAACACGGCCAAATATGGATTGACATGCCATAGGTCGGGGATCACCACATTGCCATAGTTCGCCAGACTGGTGATGGCTGGCATGACGTTCTGGTAGGTGAGCCCAAACACGACCCCACCCGCCAGGAAGCCCAGCAGTCCGGGGATGAGGTAATCCAGTTTGCCTTCACCGGCTCCGGCCATGGCTGTGCCGGGGCAGAAGCCTGCCAGGGACATGCCGACACCGAAGATCACCCCGCCGACCAGGTTGCCGACAATGTAGGTCGCCGGCACCGTAGGGAACGTGATCAATCCCAATTCGCGCAGGGGGTACACACCCAGCATGGTAACGACGAGTGCTGTCATCATGAACTTCAGCACCGCCATGTCTTTGAAGCGGAACTGGTTGACGATCTTTGCATAGCGGGTCAGGCCCGCTTTGTTCAGCGCGAACCCAAACAGCACACCCAGAAGAAGGGGAGTCAGAATTGTGGACATGGCTTAGAACCTCTTTCCGTAGACGAGCAGCGCGGTCGGGATGCCCCCTGCGAACATGCCGCCGATGAACAGGAAGGCCGCCGGCGCCAGCAGCATGCCGCCCGAGATGGCGAGGCCGCTCGTGCAGCCGCCCGCGATTCCTGCCGCGTATTCCACGAGCATGCCGCCTAGGAAAAGCAGCAGCCAGCGCTTCCACAGCTTTGGCCCATGGGCCGTCTTCCACTGTCCGTCGTCCATTGTTCGCACCTTGAAGGTTCCGCTGGAGAGTGAGCCCAGCATGCCGCCGAAGAAGATGCCCACCAACAGGATGACCGCGTAGGTGATCCCCGTCGGCATGACAAAATTGAAGTACACATTCTTCGGGTCAATGGCCTTGCCGATGTAGCCGGCCACATTCTCGAAGCCGCCCGAGGCCCCCAACAGGCTGTGTGCGAGCACCACCGTCAGGAT
>JBGPAT010000221.1:0-5127 GCA_041480885.1 Anaerolineae bacterium | reverse complement strand
CAGGCGGCGTACGACCACGGCGAGGAGTGGCTGGAGCAGGCTCTGGGCTATCTCCAGGCCAACCTGGGGTACTTGGAAGCCTACATGGCTGAGCACATTCCACAAATCGATGTCATTCGACCTCAAGGCACCTACTTAGTCTGGCTCGACTGCCGGAAACTGGGGCTGGAACCATCGGCGCTGAAGCAGCTGATGAGGGAGAAAGCCAGGGTCTATCTGGATGAAGGATCGATCTTCGGTCGGGGAGGCGAGGGCTTCGAGCGGATCAACATTGCGTGTCCGCGTTCCCTGCTGGCTGAGGCGCTTGATCGGATCAGGACGGCAGTTGCCGCGTTGAAAGAAGGTCCCAGCTGACCCTCACGCGTTCGAGGCGCCGCTGAGCCTGGGCGTTGATTCGCCTCTCCTCCCCGAGACTTAACCCCTGTCGCGCGAGACCTTCGGCACAGGGGCACAACCGCGAGGTGCAGCGCTGGGCGCCACGCAGGATAGCCATATCAGCCCCCCGCTGCGAGGGGTGGTAGAGACGCGGGCCCGGTTTCCCCGTCGCGGGCCGTAGGTCACTGCGAGGCGGACGGCGACACTCGACCAAGAACTTTTGCCTGGGTGCACACAGATAAGATACTCACGCCATGCATGTGACAATGGTCACTTACGGCTAAACAGGCAAATACGGTATATATTGGGAGAAATTAGCGCCGGCGATCGACGGTAATCAGCAAATCAACGACGGAAACTGCGCGGCAGCCGCGAGTTCGCGAGCATGCTGCGCGAGGCATCCATGCGACTGGTTGACGCAAAACTCGGCGACGTGGTACGCGTCGTGGGATTCACTGGCAGGAAGGTGAAGGCCAAGCTGCTCCTGGTCGGCTTGTATCCGGGCGACCGGCTGCAGGTCCTGCGTGAGGCGCCGCTCGGAGGGCCTTTGCTGGTGGCCGTTGGCGGGCGCCAGATGGCGCTCGGGCGAGGCGTGGCGGAGAAAATCATGGTGGAGGCGGGTTGAAATTCGCGTTGATCGGGCGTCCCAATTGCGGGAAGAGCACTCTCTTCAATCAAGTTGCCGGTTACAAAGCAGAAACCGGCAACTTTCATGGAACGACGGTGACGTTTCTCGAGAGCAAGGTGCGCGTTGCGGGTGAAGTGGTCGAACTCGTGGATCTGCCGGGCACATACACCCTGGAGGCGTCCAACCCCGCGGAACTCGAAGTCGCACGTTACCTCACGAGGCGGGATGTGGATGTGATCATCAATGTGGCCGATGCTTCACACCTGTCGCAGTCGCTTGAACTGACCCTGGAGCTGCTGGCCGTCAGGCGACCCCTCGTGGTGGCATTGAATATGATGGACGAGGCCGCCCGCCTGGGATTGAGAATCAACGGCCCGGGGCTCGAAAAGATACTGGGCGTCCCGGTGTTGCCATTGGTTGCCAGCAAAGGGCGGGGCGTACGCAGCCTGTTCGTAACCGCCTCCCAGAAGGCGCATTGTGAGCCGGATTACCTCCGCCGCTTCGGCATCGACCTCTCCGATGGATTGATGCGCCACCGTGCCGCGGAGAAGCTGGCAGGCGAGTTTGTGGCGCAGGGTGAGCGCAGACTCAACTGGCGTGACCGGCTGGACGACCTGCTGCTGCATCCGTTCTGGGGATACGCTGCGTTGCTGGTGATCCTGCTGGGCTTTTTCACGGTTGTGTACGGAGTGGGAAGGCTGATCGAGCCGCCGCTCCTAACGATATTGGATAAGCTGGCCATTGCACTGGTCGGACCGATCGGTCTGAAGAGCTTCTTGGGCACGGTGCTGAATGGCACTGTGCAGGGGATCACAGCCGGCATTGCCATCGTGCTGCCCTATCTGTTGCCCTTCCTGCTTGGGCTTGGATTGCTGGAAGACATCGGCTACCTGCCGCGAGTCGCCTTTCTCATGGATGCGCTGATGCACCGGATCGGTTTGCACGGCAAGGCGATTGTCCCGTTTATTCTCGGTTACGGCTGTAATGTCCCGGCTGTCATGTCGACCCGCACCTTGGAAGAGCCGCGCGATCGCTGGATGGCGGCGGCATTGGCCACGCTGGTGCCGTGCGCGGCGAGGCTCTCAGTCGTCTTTGGATTGGTGGCCTTCTATCTAGGCCCGCTGCCGGCGCTATTCCTGTACCTTTTCAATCTCTTCGTGATCGCGCTGACCGGCCGCATTCTGACGCGTCTGCTGCCCGAGGATTCACCCGGCCTCATCCTGGAGATGCCACCCTATCGCGTGCCGACACTTAAGACTGTCTTTGGCAAGGCTTGGTTCCGCATACGCGAGTTTGTGATCGAAGCTTGGCCGGTACTGATTGCCGGCAGCGCGGTCTTGGCCGCCCTCAACTATTTCAATGTGGCCGGGATCTTCAACCTCCTGGTGCGGCCGATCACGTGGATCCTGGGTCTGCCCTATGCAACCGGTTTGCCACTCATTTTCGGCATTCTCCGCAAGGAACTCTCACTGGTGATGCTTGGCCAGGCCCTGGGCACGATGGACTTTGGCGCGGTGATGACGCACGTGCAGTTATTCACGTTCACGGTGTTCGTCGTCTTCTACGTTCCCTGCCTGGCCACGTTGATGGTGCTGCGCCGGGAGCTGGGCACCAAAGGCATGCTGTGGATCACCGGGCTGACGGTGGTGGTGGCGCTCGTCGCTGCGCTGGCGGCGCGCGGTGTGGCGACGGTGGTGTTTTGATAAAACCCGCCGCCCAAGGCACTTGATCGCTGACTTGGGCGTAGACACTAGAGCCTGTAAGGGCGCGCTCCTCCACGGTCCGCGACGCCGCTGATGATCTATGAAGACGGGACCCGCACGAGGGTCCCGTCTGATTAAGATTGGATGGCTGCTGCTGCTATTTTCCCTGGCTATACCAGATCGAGCCGGGCGTATCGTAGTTGTAGCCCTCTCCCCATACGGCGTGGGTTGTGCCGAGATTGTCGATCTCCATCTCAAAATAGTCGCCGTAGGGGAAGCGAAAACCGTTCGCGAAAACATAGTCATAGCCGCTGACGTAGCTTGATACGGTCGTCTCCGCGGACCAGCTGCCGCCGCCATTTGTCGAACTGCGATAGTAGACATTCCAGCGATCGATCGCACCGGCCGCGGCGCTGCGCGTGTCCATCCAGGCAATGCTCACCACGCCATTCCCGGCTGCAGCGATGGCGGGAAAGGCGTGCTCCACCCCCTGCGCGGCCGTGGATACATCCTTCTTGGCAGACCAGGTATTGCCGCCATCCGTCGACTTGGAGAAATAGATGCGTTCAGGGCCGCCAGCCGAGGAGCCGGCATTCCACAGCGTATAAAGATTACCGGCTGAATCGGAGGTCATGGTCATGGCCGCGCCGAGGAAGGCCCAGCCGCAGCTCATCGAAGAACAATCCGGCGGAGCCGCGGAGACCGCCATCAGACTTGTCGTCCAGGTTGCGCCGCCATCGCTGAATTTGCTCACGTACAGATTGACCGGTCCCTTGGCGCCACCGTTCTGCGTGTACCCGGCCCAGGAGAAGTAGACGCTGCCATTGGGTGCAACGGTGCCTCCGCCGCCCAGTGACCAGCCGAGCTTGGCATTCTGGTTAATCTTGACCTGGGTGAAGGTGGCACCGCCATCATGAGAGGCCGTCACGTAGGCGCTCTGGGTGTGAATGAACGACACGTACACATTTTGCCCGCGCACGGCCAGGATGGGTTTATCGGTACCGGCATTGATCGAGTCGGCGGTGACCACCGACCAGGTCGAACCAAAGTCCATGGATTTGGCAACGACAATATCGGACTTGTTATTCTGGAGCCAGGCCGCATAGACGGTCTTGCCATCCACGGGGTCGACCGCCATCTGCGCGTCCCATTGGCCCGTCGTTTGACCGGCAGGGTACATGATCTGCGGCAAAGTCCAGGTCACTCCGTGATCGCTGCTCATCAGGAAGACCATTGTGGGGCTGAAGCAGGTCGGACAGCCGGGAACGCCGTTGTACTGGGGGTAGAGGATATACACGTGACCATAGCGATCGGTCGCGATGGCGGGTTCCCATTGATCACCGGATGTGAAACCCATGCGAGTCTGCGGCGTAAAGCCGCCTGAGCTTGCCCTGGCAATGGAGACGGGCGCGCCGGCCGCGGAATTGATCACCTCGAGCAGCGCGCGGCCGCTCTGGCGCGTCTTTGCTTTCCCTTCAAATCCCCCTTCGATTGAATCCTTGCGCCATTCGTTCAGACCCAGGAACGCAATGGCGACTACGACCGCCGCGGCAGGCAACCAGACCCACGCGCGGTTCCAACGCGATATGCTCTGCATAGCTCCTCCTGTGGCATGCCCGGATTCCCAGATGCCTGGCGGCATCTGCATCGGGCTATTTTACATCCTGTTTGCCGCAATGGGGACTCGCGTCCGGGACGCTTCCGCACAGACGGAGCTTCAGTTCCTGGCGATCTCAAAGCTGTTCGGGGGTCACTTCGCGCCGGCCGGCTGCCCGCGTGAAAAGGCGCGACACGAGCAAGCTTTCGTGGCTCATGCAGACGCGGAACACGATCTCGGGAAGACCTGTGAAAGGCACGCCAAAAAGACGTATACTTATCTAGACAATCGTTTGCCAACCTTCAAGCCAAGCACGAACTTGATATCGGTTTTGAAGAGCGTGGGAGACGCCATGAACACGACCGGTAATAGGGTGAGACCGGCCACCCGCAAGAAGCCCAGCTCGCACTCAGCGAAGCCGGGATCCGCAATCCGGGGGACGGCAAAAAGAACCACAGCCAAACCGAAAATCACGGTCACGATGGATAGCCACGGGCCGGTGCAGAGTCTGCGCGAATCCGAGACCAAGTTGCGCACACTCTTCGCAACCATGAGAGACGCGGCCATCGTCTTTGATGCTGACGGTCGCTGTCTGAAAATCACGCCGGCCAGCGGCACACATCGCCATCCTGCAACTGCTGAGATGTTGGGGAAGACGGTCAGCGAGTTCTTTCCGCCGGAAGTGGCCAGCTTCCTGCTCGAGCACATCGGCAGAGCACTGGAGACCGGAGAACGAAGGGACGTGGACTACAGTCTGCGACTCGGTGGGCAAGTGAGATGGTTCGCGGCCACGGTCTCGCCGTTGTCGTCCAATTCCGTTGCCT
>JBGPAT010000220.1:0-5152 GCA_041480885.1 Anaerolineae bacterium | reverse complement strand
GACCGGGAGATTGCGACCGGCGAGATGACCGAGGGGAACATAGATGCCCTCGCCTTCTTTAATGGAAAGGGATATGCCAACGATCTCGGCCTGCATCTCGTCGGTGGAGGTGGTCTCGGTATCGAAGGAGATGACCTTGGCGCGCGCGAGCTCGGCGGCCAGGTCGCGCAACGCCTGGGGTGTGTCGACGATGCGGACGTTGATGGCGGAGGCCGGCGTTATCGAGACGGCCACGGGCTGATTGACGAACATGGTCAACTGCCCTGCAGTGTGGCCGCTCCCTGCGGTCGCCGCAGCCTCTTTTCCTATCAGCTTATGGAGGGATTTGATGAGGGTGCGGAATTCCAGTTCCTCGAAGAAGGCCTCGATCCGATCCGCGTCGAAGACATGCGATTGCGCGTGCTCGAGGTCCAGCTTGACCTTGACGTCGGTGCGGATGCGGGCGAGGTCGTAACTCTGGTAGGCGGAATCCTTGCCGGCCAGCAGCTTGGTCTTCCAGCGGTTCTCGACCTCGTCGATATGCTGGTAGATGCCGTCGAGCGTGCCGAACTTTTCGAGCAGGGCGATGGCGGTCTTCTCGCCGACACCGGGTACGCCGGGGATGTTGTCGGACTTGTCGCCGACGATGGCCTTATAGTCCACCACCTGATCGGGGCGGATGCCGAGCTTGCGGACGACGTCCTGCTCGGTGATGTAGTTCTGATCGTCGCCCGCCAGATAGACCGCGGTGCGCGCATTGACGAGCTGCAGTAGGTCGCGGTCGCCGGTGATGATCTTGACGCCCATGCCCTGCTCGGCGGCGAGGCGCGCCATGGAGCCGAGCACGTCATCGGCCTCGTAGCCTTCCATCTCGAGGCGCGGGATGTTGAAGGCGTCAACCATGAGGCGGATGCGCTCGATCTGCGGACGGAGGTCCTCGGGCATCTTGGCACGCGTGCCCTTGTAGGCGGGAAAGATCTGGTCGCGGAAGGTCTTGCCGGTATCAAAGGCGACCGCCAGGTACTCGGGCTTCTCCTGCTCGAGGATGCGGAGGAGCTCACGGGCAAATCCGTAGGTGCCGGCGGTCGGCTCGCCCTTGGAGGTCTGCCAGCGAGTAGAGGCGGCGCCGGCGGTGAGGGCGAAGTACATGCGGTAGGCGAGGGCGTGGCCGTCAATGAGGTAAAAGGTGGGAGGCATGGGAGGAATGCTGGATTGCAGATTGACGATTGTGGATTGGAGATTGTCTCCGGCGAAGCTCGCCTCAAGATTGGAGATTGGAGATTATACAGCGCTCGGGGTGGCAATTGGCTCCGCTCCGCCGACGGAGCGGAATGGGCGATGGGGGCTCGACTAGGCTCCCTAGCAAGGGCGGCCCCAAGGATTCATGGCGTCGGGATGGCTTCGGCGATGGTGCAGGGATGCGCATCGTCGGGCGATCGCCGACCACTTTGGCGACACGATGCCGCCTCGCTCGAACGCCGCCGTGCGCGACGGAAAGTACGATTGGCGGACCGTAATTTGCGAACCACCCGGCGTTAATTCCGAAGCGGCGGAAATTCCGGCGCCGCGATCGTAATTTCCGACCCCAAGACCGTAAATTCCGCCAACAAGGGGCTCGACCATATCCCAATTATCCATCGATGGCTGAACCACTCATGGATGAACCATCGATGGTAAAGTGCCCGATATAGTAAGTACTGAACCAGTAAGTACTGAATTAGCAATTACTGAACCACTAACTACTAATAGAGCTTCTTCTTCTTTTTCTAGTAGTAGTAGTAGAAGAAGAACAAGAGTCCGATAAAATCGGACTCTTCTTTGCTTTGTCCTTTAATCTGCAACCTCCAATCCGCGATGGCTGCCTTGCAGGCGTCTCTTGGCGCCCTGGCTAGAACACCAGGATCTTCGACCAGCATCGGCGATGTTTGGGAGAACACCAAGCACTTTGTGGACCTGCCCCGCGCCTTCGTGGCGCGGGATGCGCAATGGCAGCCTCAGGCTGCCTTGCGCGAATGCCCACTCGCCCGAGCGGCGGGGCGTTGAAGGCCAGAATTGTGGTGACGACGTACAGATCAGCGGCGTCTGGATTGATCTCACGGGGCTAGAACAGGGTGGAGCTCCTGCCAGGTACCGCCTCCGTCAACCGTCCGGACCAGGGCAATTTGCCCGGCATCAGTGGCAACAGCCCAACCGGTGTTGAGATCTACAAAACTAAACTGTCCAGCCCAATTCACCTGCTTCCCGGTGGACCAGGTTTTCCCGGCATCCTTCGTGCGGTAGATCCAGCGGCCCAGGGCCAAGCCGCTTTGGATATTTGGGAAAAACAATCCGCCGGCCGGCGGGTCTGCTACCCTGAAGGCGGAAGGCAGGGACACTGATAGCCAGGTCTGGCCGCCGTCGTCTGTTGAGTACAGGTAGTCATGCTCGACTCTGTAGGTGGCAGTATCCAAGCACTTCAAAGCTAATAGCACAGACTGGGCAGAGAAGGCGACCGGAGAGTACGTGCCGCAAGAATTGTCTTCAAACCAACCGGTCGTACCGGCTGGGGCCGGCAGGTCAATCCGCGTCCAATTCACCCCTCCATCCCGGGTGATGAACACATGCGGGGTGGAATCAACCCCCTGCGCATCCCGCGTCAACCAGCCGACGTGTTCATTGAGAAAGATCATGCCGGTCTTCGAAAAGGACTGGATGTCGTTCTCCGTACTGGGATCCAGAATGTCTGTCCAGGTCGTCCCACCGTCATGGGTGGAATAGAGGGCCACGTAGACGTGCATCATCCCTCCCCCAAGGACAACCAACAGCCAGCCGTGCTGGCTATCGGAAAAATCCAGGTACCAAGGGCTAAAAGACACCGCGGAGAAACCTGTGGTATCGATTGCTCCGTATGCCCACGAAGCACCACCGTCATGCGTGAACCACACCAGGACATAGGGCGGGACAGTGGGTGAGCCGGCTGGACCATAAACAACCCAGCCATTCGAAGCATCTGCAAAAAACCCCAGGGCCGCAAATGCATCCGTTGCTGCGGGGACTGGCTGTGGCGGCGTGACGTCGCGCCAGGTCTGGCCCCCGGTCTGCGTGCGAAAAACATGGTCCTTGGCCTGGGCAGGTCCGCCAATTGCCCAACCCTGATTCGTATCAACCATGTGAATATAGGTGATTTCAAATGACTGGCCCGCGGCCAAGTGTGGAATCACTGGCCCTTGGATGGGCGTGGATGGCACGGGGGTCTGGGTTGCTGGAATGACCTGTGCCTCCGTCGGCGTGCCGCCAGCCGGGAATGCGGTCGTCGCTCGCGCAGAAGGTGTCTCCAACAATGGGACCCCGGAGGGCGCAGGCGGATTGGAGATGATCCCACGGAAATTGCACGCCAGGATCGCGGTCATCAGCAACCCCAACAACACAATCTGATGAAATCTGCTTGTGCTCATACCTCGCCTCCTAGCTACGTCTATGGTTCATAAGGCGCAACGTGGCACATGACGATAAAACCAGTCCGTCGAGTCTATGTCGCGTTCCGCGAAGCCTTCAAAGGCCCCTTGGATTGTGAGTCCGGTGTTTATCGCCCACTTTCAAGGCGGTTGAATCGATCCATGAGATGCAACTGACCTGCTCCGGGGAAGGTGCCAGTGGCCAAGCTAGTCCCGATTGCGGCGTCAGTGCGGAATAGTCTGTGCCAGGCGTGAAGCCCTCCGTCTCAAAGAGGCAAAAACCAGCCGGCGGAAAAACTAGCCAGGTTCATGGCCAGGCTCAAGACCAGGGCTTCTCTCAGTCGAAGCTGGTTATGGGGATAGAGAAACAAGATCGCACCTTCAGTGATCCAGATCCCGAATTCTGCAATACACAGGACCAACAGGTAATCCTGGAAAAACACTCGCAGACCGAGCCAGAGCAAAGGTTGTGTAAGCAGGTTTGCCAGGAGGCACGAGAAGAGAAGATGAATAATCGGCTTCCTCCGGAGAACTGCGTATCCGCCTGCAACGATATTTTCAATGAGAACCGTGACGAAAAAAGTGGCGATCACTTCTTTCGGCGGAAGCGCCGGATGAGAAGGATGGCCAGAACGATGACAACAGCAAGGATTCCTGCAAGAAAGCCGCAGACGAGAAGATAGGTTCCTGGCGAGAATAAGTCCAGATTGAACTGCGGCTCCACCAGCAGATCGTCCGGGCGAACTATGACTTTGTAGACGGAATTGAATTGGACGGTCTTGAAGACATCGCTTTGGCGCGTCATGCCGTCCGAGAACTGGATCTCCAGGCGGTGGTAGGGGCTGAACCCATAAGCGAGCGCGTGGCAGCTGGTGGCTTCACACGAGAATCTCTGCGGCCCGGCTGGGTGAAGCGGTGCTGCATCCTGGCAAGCCGGCTGGTTACATTCAAACAAGGTTCCAGACAAAATCGTGAGCTCTTGGCCTGGAATCTGTGGTCTAAATTCAAAGTCCATGGTCGGCTTGGGGCCGGTGTCGGCGTGGGCCGTCCCAAGTGGCAGGAGGACCGAAAGAATGGCGATCAGATTCAAGATCTTCTTGAAATTCGACATCCTCATCTCTCTTTCTGATCCGGTGCGACCGGGCTTGAAAGTCGCGATGATTATACTTCTGCATGAAGACTGACCCGCCCCCAGGGATTGTACATGTGGCTAGGTTGGTCCCGACGGCGGAATCGAGGAGAACAGGCGTGTTTGCGACGCAGGGACGTTTGCATCCATGACTTCGGGCGTTGCCCCGGCAGCAAATCGCGGTGCGCGATGGTAGCAAAAGGCCCTACCACTTGGGCGCCTTGGAGAGCACATGCTTCGCGGCCTTCGGCAGCGCGGAGGAGTGCAGGCGATGCCAAGTAGATCTGCGTTAGAATAAATTCGGCTGGGGGTTCAGCGATCTTGAACAGCCGGGATTGACACAAAGATGACCACAAAATCCAAGCAAACCGAACAAGACAGACTCATCAACGAGTTGGATCGTCTGTGGAAAGTTGAGCAAGATCGCGTCTTGCTTGAGAATACGATCCGCGCATTGAGTGCCAGATATGATCTGGGCAAGAAGATCGCTAACGAACCGGGAGTCGAAGAGATCATCAAACAGATGTTTGGAAGGCTGGCGAAGTCATTCAAGAAGCTGTCCAACATCCCAGGCGAGAGGATTCTGGATATTGCCTGCGGTTCAAACACG
>JBGPAT010000219.1:0-5158 GCA_041480885.1 Anaerolineae bacterium | reverse complement strand
CCAGTTCGCCAGCGGTTAGCGCTGACGGAAGCACGCTCTATGTTGGATCGTTCGCCAAGAAAGTGGTGGCAGTTGATGCTGCGACGGGTTCCGTCCGCTGGACGGCGCCTGTCACCGATTGGGTATGGGGCTCACCAGCGTTGGACGGCGATACTCTCTATGTCGCAGACATCAGCGGCAACATCTTTTCTCTTGGAGCGCCGAATGGCAAGAACGCCTGGCCGGCGACCCAGCCTGACGGTCCCATCACCGGTGGCCCGCTGATTCTCGCGAATGGCGTGCTGGTGGCGACTGAGTCCGGAACTGTCGTAGCCTACGACCGCACGGGCAGCAAGAGCTGGGATTCGGTCGTCGGCGGAAAGATCTATACGACGCCGGTTGCGTCCGGCGATCGGATCGCGGTCGCACCATTCAGTGCCGATTTTCTGCTGGCCGCCTTAGGCCAGGATGGCAAACTGCTCTGGAAATTCACCGGGAAATAATCGATGACGAGCACGCCGGCAGGCTCTGGAATATGCCTCAGGCCGAGTGCATAGTCTGATAGACAATAAGGACGCCACCATGTGGGAACAATTCATTATCAACCCCTTTACCAACGTGCTCTTGTGGATCTATGACGCCATAGGCCACAACTTTGGCATTGCGATCATCTTGTTCACCATTCTGATCCGCGCCGTCACTTGGCCGCTGAACGCGCAGCAGCTGAAGTCTGCGAAAGTCATGCAGGATTTGCAGAAGGACAAGGCATGGCAGGATATCCAAAAGAAATACGCCAAGGACAAGGAGAAACTGGCTCAGGAACAGATGCGCATCTACAAAGAGCGCGGCATCAATCCTTTCGCATCCTGCCTGCCGACGCTGATCCAGTTCCCGATCATCATTGGTTTGTACCAAAGCATCATCCACGCTCTGGCAGCGACCCCCCTAGGACTGCTGCTACTGGCGCGCAGCATCTATCCGTTCATGAATGCGGCTCTGCTGATACCGCTCAACAGCAGGTTCCTGTGGATGGATCTCGGCCGGCCTGAGGGCATAGCTTTCCCTGCGGGATTCTCGATCGGATTTCTTCCTTTCGGGTTCCCCACGCTTGCGATCATTGTGGCCATCACAACATACTTGCAGACCAAGCTCACCATGCCGCCTACCGGTTCGAGCCCCGGTGATCAGGGTGCGGCCATGAGCAGCATGATGAGCGTCTACATGCCGCTGCTGCTCGGGTACTTTGCTCTCAATTTTGCCTCCGGCCTGGCGGTCTACTTCATCACCAGCAACGTACTGGGCATTGTGCAATACGCCTCCATGGGGCGCGTCAACTGGCGCAACCTGCTGCCCGGCGGCAGTCGGCAGACCGTTGCCGCAACCAAGAGAAAGTAGGGTGGGGAGGTCACGATGGTAGAACGCACGACGTTGGAAATCATCGCACCGACTGTGGAAGAGGCGCTAGCGCAAGGATTGGCGCAGCTGGGCCTGCCGGCTACGGCCGTCTCCGTTGAAGTGCTGGACTCGGGCAGCAAAGGACTGTTTGGTTTAGGGGGGCGCCAGGTGCGGGTGCGGTTGACGGTAAACCCTTCCGGCGAACCAGGCTCCACGGGGGCAGGATCAGGATCGGCGCATTCAGCCGCCGCTCCCGCCCGGCCGAAACCCCCTGCAAGGGCTGAGGGGAGGCGCGTGGGTCCGCGCGCTGGCCGCAACGAAAAGACTCCTCCAGAGCAGAAGGTGACTGACCGCGAACCAAGCCCGCTGCCGCGACCGGCCGCATTGAAGGCCGATGAGCTGCCGAGTGACGGTCACGATGACATCCTAGAGAGCGCCGAAGCGACGATCTCGAAATTGCTCTTTCACATGGGATTGCAGGCGCAGGTCTCTGCGCATTACGGCGAACCGCGCGATGACCGCCGTCCAATCATGGTGGATGTCCGCGGCAGCGACCTGGGGATACTGATCGGGCGGCGCGGCGAAACCCTGGACGCCTTTCAATACATCGCCTCACTAATGGTGGGCAAGGAGACCGGGCAGTTCACTCATCTGGTAGTGGATGTGGAAGGTCATCGTGATCGCCGCGAACGCCAGTTGCGCCAATTGGCACAGCGGATGGCGGACCAGGTGACCAAGAGCGGCCGCAAGCTGACCCTGGAGCCAATGACAGCCGCTGAGCGTCGGATCGTTCACATCGAATTGCGGGATCATCCTGCCGTCACTACCCAGAGCTTTGGCGACGAGCCGCATCGCAAGATCACGATCCTGCCGAAGGAATAATCAGGCTGAAGATCCAAGCCAGCCGTTGGTGCGGGCAGTATTTGATTACGTCCATTCGTTCAAGCATGGATGGAGGCGAAACCGATGAGACTTGCTGCAGCTGATAAACATCCGTCGAGCCGCCGAAGTGACAGCCTCTGCCGCGAACACCGCTGGTAGAGGCTTTTTCTCGTCTTGAGAACGCGAGGGCGATCCATCCAGGATCCATGAGCAGGCGAGCTCCGTAATTCAGAATTTGCCGGGGATCGCGCGAGGTTGTCTGCGCTCCGCGGAAGAAGACAAAAGGAGATGACATCATGTCGAAGATCGAAGCCGTGCACGCCCGCGAGATCCTTGATTCGCGCGGCAATCCGACCGTGGAAGTGGAAGTCAAGTTGACCGACGGCGCCTTTGGGCGCGCTGCCGTTCCATCGGGAGCCTCCACCGGAACTCACGAGGCGCTGGAACTGCGCGATGGAGACAGGAAGCGCTACGGCGGCAAGGGAGTATTGAAGGCAGTAGGGAACGTCACCGGGCCAATTGCAAAGGCCCTGTTGGGGGCAGACGGGCGGGATCAGACCGCGGTGGACAATACCATGCTGGCGCTGGACGGCACAAAGAACAAAAGCAAACTCGGCGCCAATGCCATTTTGGGGGTCAGTCTGGCGGTGGCGCGCGCGGCAGCCAATTCCGAGCGGGTGCCGCTCTATGAGCGCCTGGGCAGGGGGCGAACGGCCAAGATCATGCCCGTGCCGATGTTCAATATTCTGAATGGAGGCGTGCACGCCAACTGGCAGGGGACGGACTTTCAAGAATTCATGATCGCGCCGGTCGGCGCGCCCAACTTTCATGAGGCGCTGCGCTGGGGCAGCGAGGTATATCAGGCCCTGAAAGCCGTCCTGAAAGATGGCGGCCATTCCGTTGGCGTCGGGGATGAGGGCGGGTTTGCTCCGGTACTCCCAAAGAATTCGGATGCCGTCGACCTTATCCTCAAGGCCATCGAAAAGGCGGGCTACAAGCCCGGCGAGCAAGTCGCGATTGCCCTTGACCCCGCCGCCAGCGGCTTCTACGAGGACGGCATGTACAACCTGCGCACGGAGAAGCGCAAAGCGACAGCTGCCGAGATGGTCAGTCTGTGGGGCGAATGGGCCAACAAATACCCGCTCGTCGTGCTTGAGGACGGACTGGCCGAAGACGACTGGGAGGGTTGGAAGCTGCTCAACGGATCACTGGGGCAGCGGCTTGAACTCGTGGGCGACGACTTGTTCGTTACCAATGTAGAGCGCATTGCTCGCGGCATCAAGGAAAACGCTGCGAATGCTGTTCTGATCAAGCTGAATCAGATTGGCACCGTGACTGAGACTATTGCAGCCATCGATATGGCGCGCAAGGCGGGCTGGGGTGCGATGGTCTCGCACCGTTCGGGTGAGACTGTGGACAGTTTCATTGCCGATCTTACGGTGGCGATGGGTACCGGCCATCTCAAATCCGGGGCGCCCGCACGCGGCGAACGAGTCGAAAAATACAACCAGCTGATGCGCATCGAGGAGGAACTGGGTAGCGCATCTGTATATGCGGGCCGGAAGGCATTTGTGCGTTAGTTCCGTAGGTCAGGGCGCCAAGTCGTCGCCGCCCCCACATGCCGCTATGTCGGTGTGCGGGGGCGGCGGCTTGGGTTGTGCGCCAAAGTGGCCGCCGTGACGCCTGAAGTGGGTAAGCGCAATTCAAAGGCCCGACACTGTCGCTTGCAGCTTGAATCGCTGGCGTGCGGATGCAGGCATTCATTGCGAGTGATGAGCGTTTGCCTTTGATGGGATCACGCTGGCATACTGTGCTACTGGTTTATAATCCGTTCATGGTCGACCTCGTCGCTCTTGAGCCGGTGGATTATCTGGTCATTGGTCATGTGACCGAAGATGTGACGCCCGCGGGTCCGCGCTTGGGAGGGACGGTCACATTCTCGTCCCTGACTGCTCGTGCGCTTGGTTTGCGCGTGGGGATAATCACATCTGCCGGTCCCAGCACTTCCCTGGGGATCCTGGATGGCATTCAGCTTCTGAACGTTCCTTCGCCGAAAAGCACCGGCTTCGAGAACAGTCGCACGTCTGCTGGGCGCAAGCAGCTCTTGAAACAGAGCGCAGCACGGATAGCACTCGATCATGTCCCCGAGGTCTGGCGCCGAACCTCGATCGTGCACTTAGCTCCGGTTGCGCAGGAACTGGGCCCGGAATCTGCCAACCCCTTTTCGCCCTCCTTACTTGGAATCACGCCTCAGGGCTGGATGCGCAAGTGGGATGCTGCCGGGCATGTCAAGGCGTGCGAGTGGAAATCCGCTCATGTGCTCCTGCCCCTGGCAGGAGCTGTGGTCATGAGTCGCGAGGACGTTGAGGGAAACGAAGAGCTCATGGAATCGATGGCCCACGAGACGCGCGTTCTGGTTGTGACCGAGGATGCGTCCGGGTCGGTGGTCTACTGGAATGGTGACCGTCGCCGCTTTCGCGCCCCCGAGGTCACGGTGGTGGATGATGTTGGCGCCGGCGATATCTACGCCGCGGCCTTTTTCGTCCGCCTCTATGCAACGCGTGATCCATGGGAGGCGGCGCGCTTTGCCACCCTGCTGGCCGCCCACTCCGTGACGCGTCCCGGGCTCGCAGGCATCCCGACGGCGCGCGAAATCGAAGATTGCAGCATGGAAGTGCTGAAATAGAGAGCCTCTAAAACAGATCCAAGGCAGGGAATCAAGAAGTCAACCTCCAATGGCTCGCATCTACGCTCTGGTGAATCAAAAGGGGGGAGTGGGTAAGACCACGACCGCCATCAACCTGGGCGCGTACCTGGCGCACTTCGGCCAGAGCGTGCTGGTCGTGGACTCGGATCCGCAGGCGAATGCCACGTCCTGTCTCGGCGTGGACAAGAACACGGT
>JBGPAT010000218.1:0-5160 GCA_041480885.1 Anaerolineae bacterium | reverse complement strand
TCAGGAGGGGAACCACGAATCCCTGCTCAGAGAGGGAGGGCACTACGCCATGCTCTATAATACGTACTTCAGGCACCAGAGCCTGGCCTACGTGGAGCAGGCGCGGGAGATGCTGGATAAATGAAGGTCAGCGGCGGTGACGCTCAGACCAGCGCGGCCTGCGGTCACCGCACTCGCTGCGCGCTCTACGCCGGCCCAGCATTTTCGAGCGTGATGATTTCGGCCGGAGGCTGTGCGGGAGACCATGAAAAATGACACTGGGGCAGGATCCTCTTGAGTAATCTCGCGCTATTCTTGCAAGCTTTCATCCATACTCTAAGAAGCGGCGGTCTGCCGGAACTGGGACCATGGACCTATCCGATCCTGACGCTGCTGGTCGCAATCGAGGGGCCCATCGTCATCCTGCTGGCCTCCGCGGCGGCTTCGGCCGGACTCATGAGGCCGGGGCTGGTTTTCGTTGCAGCTGCCATCGGCAACCTGACCGCCGATTCACTGTGGTACACGCTTGGCTATATGGGCAAGATCGAGTGGATGTACCATTTCGGCCGCAGGCTGGGCATCCGGCCGAGCTTGATCGAACACTTGAAGCACAACATGATCAAGCACGCCACGCGCGTGCTTGTCCTGGCGAAGCTGACTGTCAGCTTCGTCATCCCCACGTTGGTCGCTGCCGGGCTGCTGCGCATTCCCTGGAAGCGCTGGTTCCCGTATTTCATCGGGGCCGAATGCCTGTGGACCGGGTCGCTGGTGCTCATCGGATATTACACAACCGAAGCGCTTAAGCGCGTGGAACGCGGCGTCGAGATCGCTGGCCTCGCAGCCTCGGTGGCGTTCGTCGTATTCATGATCTTTGCCGGGCGGCGCCTGCTCAAGCAACTGGATAAGGACGAAGCCGAAGCCGACATGAACGAGTAGGTCCGGAAAAAGCACTAATGCGCATTCTGATCGAGGGCACGACGTATCATCCCGCGCTCAACGGGCAGGCCGTCTTCATGGTGAACCTGGCTGAGGGCCTGGTCCGTCGGGGGCACGAGGTCACTGTCATGTACCCGGAACTGCGTGATTCCAGCCATGCACGCAACGGCGTGCGCCTGGAGCCGGTGCGTTCGATCAGCCTTGGTTCTATTCACAACGAATCCTATGCACCCTTCTTTTTCACGCGCAGGGTGCAGCGCGTTTTCGATACGTTCCGACCCGACATTGTCCATATCCACGATCACTATCCCCTGAGCTGGGGCGTCGTCGCAGAAGCAAAACGGCGTCGCGTCCCGGTGATCGGTACCAATCATTTTGGCCCGGCAAGTTTGGAGCCGTACATCCCCGGTTCATCGGTGTTCAAACCACTATTGGACAAGCTGCTCTGGAACTGGATGTTGAGCCTGTTCCGTCAATTGGATTTCGTCACCGCGCCCTCTCCGGCGGCGGTGAAGGTGCTCCGCCAGCTTGGCCTGAAGGTGGCCGCCGAGGCCGTCTCGTGCGGCACGGATCTTGCTCGCTTTCATCCCGATGCGAAGGTTGACCGCACCGCACGTCGGGCACAGTATGGATTGGACGTTCAAGGCATGCTCTTTCTGTACGTGGGCCGCGTGGACCGGGAGAAGAGGATCGACGTGCTGCTGCACGCAATGGCTTTGCTGAAGCGTGACGACATCCAGCTGGGGATCGCCGGGCAGGGCGCGGCACTGCATGAGTTGCAGAGCCTGGCCGAGAGGCTGCATTTGCGGCACCGCGTGCGATTCACCGGTCAAGTCGAGAACGAGGACCTGCCGGACTTCCTGAACAGCGCGGATGTCTTTGCCATGGCGGGTGAGGCCGAGTCTCTCAGCATTGCCAGTCTGGAGGCGATGGCCTGCGGTCTGCCTGTCCTGCTGGCCGACGCGTTCGCACTGCCGGAGTTGGTTACACAGGGCGTCAACGGCTATCTCTTCAAGTCCGGTGATCCGGGAGATGCGGCGCGCTACATGGGGCTGTTGGCTGACCAGCGTGGCAAGTGGCCGGCCATGGGCCGCGCCAGTCTTGAAAGAGTTGAGCCCCACAGTCTTGAGTACACCCTGCAGCGCTACGAAACGCTGTACGCGCAGACCATGGAGACGGCGGCGCGCCCTGCAGGCGCCGCCGCAGCACAAATTCGGACTCGCAAAACGAAGATCGTCAAACGCGAGTTGTGATCGGCTCCGCGTCCCGGGCCATGGCCCGGTGGTGCGGGTCTTGCGGAACGACGGAGAGTCGCATGAAACACACAGTCTCGCCATGGGCATTGTCAATTTTGATGCTGGCTGCCTGTGCCCCGCAACTGCCCACACCTACCCTGACAACCGTACCCACGGCAACTGAGGTGCCGCCGACGGCGACCGCAACCAACACTCCCACCGCCGAACCCGCTGCCACAAAGGAAACCAAACAATATAGAGTCTGCAGGGTGAAAAACTACAAGGATTGCGTCATTCCGCTCGAGGATCTATTTGACGGCAGCTATCTAATGTGGCTACAGATCCTTTCGAAGCCATTTTCCAATCCCCACAACCTCAAGCCACTTCTTGCCTACCCCGATATGAGTGGTTCAATAGTCTGGTTTGGGACCATGAGTAATACGACCCAGGCCATGAACCACAGCTTTTCTAACCCAACTACAGCACCCCTGAGAAGGGGTGTGACCGTCGGCTACATTGATCCTAATCCTGGCGTCAATCTGGAGTATGCGATTGTACCCATTGAATTCTATTGCGCCAACAGTCCCAGCCGAAGCGTATGGGTAATATTTGTTATGCCCGACACCTCCTCAGCTCAGCATGGGGCCTTCAAGAACTTGGTGACCAATTGGCAATCTAGCGACTCGCTAGGCATATTTCAGAATGATGGTGTGTATGGCAATACAAGTGGCTGGATAGATCCATTGGTAGCCAGGTCTTTCAAACTCTATCCCGATCTGGCGCAAAGGATCAGGAATTTTGGGAACACCGGAGATGCGTCCCTCTTAAGTGTCCCCGGAATAATTCTTGAGGTGGTTCTTACCAGGTGAAAACTCCCTCGAAAACGTATTTTGCGTACTATCCAAATGTCTGATGTAGCGAGGGTAGGCAAATAGATTTGGGAAAGAACTTGGTTGATCGATCATACTTCTTCTTATGGTAGCTGGCTTTCCTTGTCCCTTTCTCGGCCTCAATCACCTCGCAGATGCAGTTTCCCGTAGCCGATGAGCAACAAGGCGCGTGGGTTTGACCCTGCAAACATGGAGAGGCTCCGAGCCAAGCCGAGGACTTGATTTTCCTCGCTTGATCGTGCAAGAATGCAGCGACTGCTGGGGAGGGGGAATGCGTTCCCGGGTCTCTCCAAGTCAATGTCACCTAAAACAAACCGATTACGAATAGGATGCGATGTCGTCGCCGCTCACGCGCGGGAGGGTAGGCCGCGAGCCTTGGCATCCAGCGGGCGCAGTCATTTCATCGCGCTGCTTTGTATTGGCTCCCAAATCACGAGCTGCCACTTCTGACTCGCTTGCGGCATCTGCAGTGAGAACGCGGCAGTTTGCTGATAATACCGGCCGACGAGATTGCGGTTTCTGTTGTCATAGAAGAAGTCCCCCGGATCAGTCACGATGATCCGAGCAAACTCCTGGTTCCTGATCGAGGCGCGAACGGACTCGAGGTAGCGCTGACCGTTGTCCCGCACGATTTCGTAAGGGGGCCCCAAGGCATCAATACCCGGAACCTCGCGAATGGCATAGTAGTATTCCGTGTGGCCCGAATCTACGGGCAGCATCCCACGTCGGAGCAGCTCCGAGACCAGCAGGGGAGAGTTCAAAATGCGGCCCGATGGGTCCACACGTGCATACAGTTCCCGCCAGGTCTGCTCACTTCGCGCAACTTGCTGAAGGACATCCGGATTCGCCTGCGTCCAGCAGAACAACACCAGATTGATCAGCAGCACGCACAACAGGATTAGATCCAGCCGGCGCTGTGGCTTGAGCTCCCCGGCCAACCACAAAAAGAACGGCGCAAGCATCAATTGGTAACTGTAGGACATATAACTTTCGGGATTCGGCCCGAGGACTAGGATGAATACAAGGCAACCGCATAAGAAGCAATAGGCGAAGTAGTTCAGCGGCCTCGATAATAACGGGTGGTTCAGGATAAGGAAATTGGCCTTCGAAGTGAGATCCTTCAGCCACACCAACCCGGGCCGCAGGTTACGCATGTTGGCAAGCGTGACGACAAGCGCGGTAAGCAGGCTGAGATAGAATTCCGTGCCGAGTTCCCTTAGCTGACGATATAAATGCTCGGCTGAGTTGCCCGCGGTCTGCGAGAAATTGCTGAGGACCGTGTCAAGGAAATACAAAGGGAAGACGGATCTCACCAGAAGGAACGAAGCCAGAAACATGGCCGTGAAGGCCAGGGCATAGAGCAGGGCTTTCTGCTTGGACTTGAATAGGAACACATAACCCGCCACCATCCCAAAGGCAAGCAGAAAATAGGGTTTGGTGTAGAACGCAAGCAAGCACAGAACCGCGCTGAGCAGCAATCCCCGACGGTCAAAATCACAACTGAGCGGAATGAGGATGCCGGCCAGAAACAGGAACGTGCCCAGTGAATGCGGGAACGCACCCAGGCCCGCTCGAGCCACCAGGCCCACTGCAAGAAACTCCCCCGCAGCAAGAGCCAGACCAACGTCTTTATTGGACCGCCGCGCCGTCTGGAAAACCAGCCAGGCAGACAGCACGACGAAAGCGAAGCTGACGGCTCGATGAATCAGGAGCGTATTGCCGAAGATGCCTGCCAGAGGCAGCACAAGCAGGCTGTATGCAATTCCATAGTTGTTCATCCCCAAGGGCTGATTCTCAAGGCTAAAGGGGTTCCTGCCCTCGAGCAGGAATTGTGTCATGACCTGTGATGCACCCTCGCGATATTCGATCGGATACGGCCAGGCAATCGTGGCGCATGCGAAGTAGATGACCCATGCGGCTACGCCAAGCACACCGATGAGGAAGCCTGCTCTCAGGAGGATCGTGATCCAGGTGCGATCCGAGTCTCCCAGGAGAAATGCCATCCAATCCGAACGCCCACCCCTAGTTGGCAACATCGGTGTTCAGCATCCTGCGATCACCCGACCGTTTCAATAGGAAGTGCTCCAGCGCGCCTCACTTCCACCTGATTTCAATTGCTG
>JBGPAT010000217.1:0-5182 GCA_041480885.1 Anaerolineae bacterium | reverse complement strand
CGAAATCTGGATGTGCGACAAGGGCCGCTTCGCCTATCACTATGCGGAAAGCAAGGACCGCCTGACTCGGCCGTTGGTCCGCAAAGAGAGCAAGCTGGCGCGCGCCTCCTGGGAAAGTGCTACGCGGCCAGCCGGCGACTCTCTCGCCAAAGCGCACGACGAAATCCTGATCCTCGCCTCCGGCCGTCTCGCCAACGAGGACCTCTTTAACCTGAAGTCACTGGCCGACCAGGTCGGCGGCAAGGCAATACTCTACTCCGACATGGGAGGCGGCGACCTGACCTCGCTCGTGGGCGTGGGCCAGGGCACCAATCTGGGCGCGTTGGGAAAAGGCTCGACGATCGTCGTGATGGCCTCCGATCTATATGAAGAGGCGCCCATCTGGTATCTGCGTGTCAAGCAGGCGGCCGAACGCGGTGCCACCCTGATCGTGGCCAATCCACGGGAAACCAAACTCGACCGCCACGCTTCGTACGTCGTGCGCTACGCCTACGGTGACGAGGTCAAGACGGTTCAGGACCTGACCCGCAGAGGCAAGATCGGCGATGCGTTCATCGCCGCCGAAAACGCGGTGATCCTGTTTGGCAGCGAGGGCCTCGGCCTCGAAGGCTCAACCGCCGTTGCCACGGCCTGCGCCCGCGCCTTGAACGACACCGGACACACGGGCAGACCCAATAACGGTCTGATCGGCGTGTGGCAGCGCTCCAACGACCAGGGCGCCTGGGAAATCGGGTTCCGACCCGTGGAGAACCTGCAAGCTGTATTCGATCGCGCGGCGGCTGTTTACATCGTGGCAGCCGATCCGTTCGGAGACGGCGCCCTCAAGCTCAAGGCGAGCCGCCGCAAGCCATTCATCCTCGTGCAGGATCTATTCGAGACCGCGACCACCAGGCTGGCCGATGTTGTGCTCCCGGCGCAGGCGTATATGGAGCGCGATGGCACGCTCACAAGCGGCGAACGCCGCGTGCAGCGTTTCTACCGCGCCATTCCCCCGCTGGAGGGATCCAAGCCCGACTTCGCCATTACCTCCCAAGTGGCCCGGCAAATGGGTGTGATCCTGGAAGGAACCTCGGCGTCGGTAGTGTTCGAGATTATGGCGGCCGAGGATTCCGCCTTCGCGGGCTTGAACTACGCCCGGCTGGCGGAGGTGACGCCGCAGTGGCCCATCGTGGGCCGCAAGGACCTGTACTATGGCGGCACAACCTACGAGAACCGCGATGGTTTGGGCGTGCAACTCTCAAATGCCGCTCAGCGTGGTGAAAAGGTGTGCCTGCCCCGCGTCCAAAAGGTTGATGCGCTGCGCCCAAAGGAAAAGCAGCTGCTGGCCGTGCCGATTACAAGACTCTACGACTGCGGGCTGACGGTCTCCACCAGCAGGCTGCTGGCAGGCCGCATCGGCGAGGCTTTCGTTGCCCTGCATCCGACCGCCGCCGAGAAGTTCGGCGTGGCGGATGGCGAACGGGTCGGGCTGCAGCTGAACGGCGCCAGCCAGGAGGTCGTCGTCAAAATCAATGACACAATCTCAACGGGTGTGGCGCTAGTCCCGCGCTCGATGGGGCTGCCGATCGTGCGACCCATGCCGGCGCGCCTCAAGACCACGAAGAAGGCCGCGACGAGGTAGCCATGGATTGGACCCTCTGGGTGGAATGGTTCACCAAGGCGTTCGTCATGATCATGCTGCTCCTGACGGGCTTTGCCTACCTTACGCTCTACGAGCGCCGGGCTTTGGCCCGCATCCAGACACGAATCGGGCCGAACCGCGCCGGGCCCCAGGGCTTGCTGCAGCCCATCGCCGACGCCGTAAAACTGATCTTCAAGGAAGAGCTGACCCCCTCGCGCGCCGACAAGGTGCTCTTCGTGCTGGCGCCGATCATGACCGTGGTGCCGGCCATGATCCTGGCTGCCGTCATCCCGATCGGGACCCAGTTCACGCTGCCGTTCGTGAACCGGACGATTTCGCTGCACGTCGCCGAAATCAACGTGGGTGTGCTGTATCTCACGGCGATTGCTTCAATCTCGGTATACGGAATTGTTCTTGCGGGCTGGGCCTCCAACAACAAGTACGCCATGCTGGGTGGCATGCGCTCCACGGCGCAGATGATCTCCTATGAACTGGCCCTGGGCATGTGCTTTGTGGTCGCCATCCTGCTGGGCAATTCGATGGATCTTGTCAATATCGTCGAGGCACAGAAGTCGATGTGGTTCGCCGTCATCCAGCCGGTCGGTGCGCTGGTGTTCATGATCACGACTCTGGCGGAGGTCAACCGGGCCCCCTTCGACATGCCCGAGGCCGAGCAGGAGCTGACTGCGGGCTACCACAGCGAATATTCCGGCATGAAATTCGCCCTCTTCTTCATGGCGGAGTACGAGAAGATGATCATCATCAGCCTGATCGCGGCCACCCTGTTCTTCGGCGGGTACCGCGAACTCTGGTTCCTCAAGGACACTTTCCTCAGCGTGGACCGCACCTGGTGGCTTGGCCCGTTGTACTTGTCCGCCAAAGTGATCGTCCTGCTGTTCGGCATGATCTGGGTGCGAGCGACATGGCCGCGCATTCGCTATGACCGCCTGATGGCCTTCGGCTGGAAAGTCCTGCTGCCGCTTTCGCTGGCGGTCGTGGTCCTTACTGCGCTAGGTATATTGCTGTCAGACCAATTCGGCCCCGTCTACATATGGACGATTCCCGCGATGTCCATTGTGGCGGCCCTGCTCACATTATTACTGTTGAACAATTCGTTGAGAAGGAAGGTAGCTCATGCTTAGGGAACTGGCACGCGGCCTGGGTACCACGCTCAGATCCATGTTTGAGCGGCCCGTGACCATTCAATATCCGGAGCAGAAACGGCCAGTACGCCCACGGTTCCGCGGACGCCACGAACTGAAGCGCTATGACAACGGCCTGGAGAAATGCATCGGCTGCTCGCTATGCGCCGCGGCCTGCCCAGCGGACGCCATCTTCGTTGAGGCTGCGGAAAACACGGATCAGGTGCGCTTTTCCCCGGGTGAGCGCTACGCTTCCACATATGAGATCAACATGCTGCGTTGCATCTACTGCGGATACTGCGAGGACGCCTGCCCAACCGAGGCCATCGTGCTGGGGGACAACTACGAACTGAGCTTCACGGACCGCCACCAGGCGATCTACGACAAGGACATGCTGCTGGAGCCCGTCCGCGCGGGAACGCAGACCACTCCGCAGCAGACCCCGCCCGGCCTGTTCAATCGATCTGTGCCACAGATGCAAAACCCCAGGGACTAGCAGCATGAAACCGGGAGAACAATTGCGAGCATCGTTGGCAGCCGATCCACAGATGGATGGATCTACCCGTCTTTCAATGCACAGAATTGCACGCGTTTCGGTTGTCAGGTGCGGTCATGACCATTGATCTCTTCGTCTTTTTTGTTCTCTCCCTGGTCGCGGTTGGCTCGGCGCTGGGCATGCTCTTGAGCCGGAGTGCGGTCTACGCGGCGCTGTTCCTGGTGCTGAACTTCGGGACCGCCTCCGCCTTCTACATCCTGCTGAACGCCCCATTCATCGCCATGGCCCAAGTCAGCGTGTACGCGGGCGCCATCATGGTGTTGTTCCTTTTCGTGATCATGCTGCTGGGTACCGAGTCGCTTCCGACCTCCAAGGCTCTGCCATGGCAGGCACCGCTCGCCGCAGGCTTGGCGCTTGTCCTGGTGCTCGAAGCGGGTGTGCTGCTCTTCGCGCGCAATGCCGCAACCGGGAGCATCGCTCAGCCGGTGCAGACCTTTGGCAGCCCGTCTGGTGTGGGCCTGGACTTGTTCAACAAGTACTTGCTTCCATTCGAGATCACTTCGATCCTGCTGCTGGTTGCCATGGTGGGCGCGATCTTCCTTACCAAGCAAGAAAAAGGAGAGCGCTAGATGGTACCTGTCTCTTACTACGTGGCACTCTCGGCCATCCTGTTCGCCATCGGCGCGCTGGGCGTGCTCGTTCGCCGCAATCCCCTGATCATTTTCATGTCGATCGAGTTAATGCTCAACGCCGGCAACCTGGCCCTGGTGGCGTTCACGCGGCTCTATATGGTGCTCGAAGGCCAGATCTTTGTGTTCTTCGTTATGACCGTAGCTGCCGCCGAGGTCGCCGTCGGCCTGGCACTGATCGCAACGATCTTCCGCAAGAGGCGAACGATCGACGTCGACCTGATGAACAGCCTGAAAGGATGAAGAGGACAGACCACTGTGAACAGGGGCCTGAGAATCAAAGAATGGACAATAGAGCATGGTGGGTGCTTCCCGATCCGCTGGTGTACGCTCCCTGGTTTCTAATCGTTGATCTCCCCTCTTGGAGACTGATATGCCCTTGAGCACAGCCGGCAGCCCAAGCTTTTTCTTCCTAGTCCCCTGGATCGTCTTTTTCCCGGCCATCGGTCTGCTCACCAACCTCGTTTTCGGCCGTCGCTTCAGCGAGAGGACCATTGGCACACTGGCCAGCGTGGCGTCCGGCCTGGCGTTCGTCGTCTCTACGCTGCTGGCATATTCGCTGACCGGCCATCCAGAGGCCGTGCGTTGGTCGATCGGGGAGTGGATCCACTCGGGCAGCCTGCAGCTCGACTGGATCTTCCGGGTCGACACCCTCTCGGTCACCATGATGCTGGTCGTCTCGGGCGTCGGGACGCTGATCCACATCTACGCCATCGGCTATATGCACGAGGACGTGCGGTTCAAGTCCGACCCATCGCGCTTCCGCCGCTTTTTTGTCTACCTCAACCTGTTCATCGTCCTGATGATGATCCTGGTCAGCGGCGACTCCTACTTGATGCTTTTCGTCGGCTGGGAAGGCGTCGGGCTATGTTCGTTCCTACTGATCGGCTTTTGGTTCGAGATGGATACGTTGGGCCGGCCGTCCTGGGCCAACTCCGATGCCGCCAAGAAAGCCATGATCGCAAACCGCATCGGTGACTTCGGCTTCCTGATCGCGACTTTCCTGATCTTCTGGGCCTTCGGCAGTCTGCAATTTGACCTGGTGTTCAAGCACGCCAGTGCCATCTCTGCCGCCAACTCACCTCTGATCATGGCCATCACGCTGTTCCTGCTGCTGGGCGTGACCGGCAAGTCCGCGCAGATCCCGCTCTTCGTGTGGCTTCCAGATGCAATGGCAGGTCCTACCCCGGTGTCGGCTCTGATCCATGCCGCCACCATGGTTACCGCCGGCGTG
>JBGPAT010000216.1:0-5186 GCA_041480885.1 Anaerolineae bacterium | reverse complement strand
TGTTCATTTTGAATGCTCCTTTTTCTGTATGCATCCATGTTAGCAGTCTCCTGCATTCTGCATAACGGACTTTGGTGCCCAAGTGGCCGGGGACCTTGGTCGCCACTTAATTCAGACCTTGGTCGCATGGCGCCCCGCGGGCCCAGCTCAGTGTTGGCTCACCCGCGGGGCGGCAATCTTCCTTGAGCGGAGCAGGCCAATTCGCCCATCCTTCGAGCGCACCAACCGTGTGATATACTACCGTTCTTATCCGATTATGATCTGAGTTCAAGGAGTGTCCTGTGAGCGTTGAACAAGTTGCCCGTGATTTTGTAGGCATGATGCTCGATCCAGAAAAGGCGAAAGGTTTGCTTGCCTCGGATGCCATGGCGAGTGGAGGTATGTCGGGGCAACCCGTGCCGGCGCTGGAAGGCCTCAAGCTGATGGCCGGGATGAGGACTGCCATGCCAGACATCAAGATTGATGTCAAGGAGATAACTGTGAGCGGCAATCAGGCTACCGTCAAAGTGATCTGGGGTGGGACGCACACCGGTCCATTGGAAATGCCAATGCCTGGGATGCCGCCTGTCCCGCCCACCGGAAGAAAAGTATCGGTGAACGATTCTTACGTCGTCACCGTGCAAGGAGAAAAGGTCTCTCATTTGAGCGTCGAGTCGCCTGCTGACGGCGGCGGGCGCGCGATGATGGCGCAACTGGGCGTTAGAATGCCGGGCATGTAGCCGCTTGCAAACGGGCGGGCCGCGATTGGTCCGGGCCATACCCCAATCAGTGCCGACTTGCGGGTGGCGCGCCTACTTCGGCGCGCCACTACAATTCATCGCAGAGTCTATTCAACGACCCAATTCTGTGTTATATTATCTTTCTTATCCGATTAAGATCTCAGTAGAAGGAGTTCCGAATGAGCGTTGAGCAAGTTGCACGTGATATGGTAACGAACATGAATAAGGAAGCCAAGGTGATGTCCATGCTGACCGCGGATGCCATGGTGAGCGGTGGTGTGCTGCCGCAGCCCATGCCGGCAGCGGAATCCTTCAAGATCATGGCCGGGCTGACAACTGCCTTCCCCGACCTCAAGTTTGATGTCCAGCAGGTCATGGTGAACGGTAACGAAGCGACGGTCAAGGCGGTGTGGAGTGGCACAAACACAGGTCCGCTCAGCCTGCCCATGCCGGGGATGGCGCCCATCCCGGCGACCGGGAAGAAGGTCTCGGTCAAGGATACCTACGTGGTCACTGTGCAGGGCGATAAAGTCTCTCATATGAAGGTCGATTCGCCCGCCGACGGCGGAATTCCGGGTGCGCTGATGCAAATGGGCGTCAAAGTGCCAGGCATGTAGTCGCTTGCAAATGGGTGGGCCGCGCGGCCTGCCTTGATTCAGCTGTAGCGCCAGGGCAACCTGGCGTTTTTGATTCAGGGAAGGACCGGAATTGCCGCCCCCGCCTGAGATCGGCTCGACCGGGCGCTGGTGCATATCATCATGGTTTTGCTACGGACCCTGCGAACAAGGGTGTTTAGACTAAATGCAGTCGCCAATCCCCGTGGCTGTCACGGCGACCTGGCTTTTGCAGAGTCCATGGCAGTCAGATCAGCCGGCAGAGCCACGCCGAGCAGGCGTTGAGATATTGCGCCGGAGAGCACGGGCGGCTCGTCATCTTGTGCCCGTTGGCACTTTTGGTTAATGACGAGGGGTACAATTCAAGGTTGGAACAGTCTCGCGCGTTGGAGAGGCAACCGTCGAAGTGGGCATGAAAGTCTCACGAAAAACCAAGGCAGGCGTTCCATCGAAGGGGAAGAAATCAAATGATGGGTTCATGCTGTTATTTGAGCATAATCCGCTGCCGATGTGGGTGCGGGATCATGACACGTTCAAATTCCTTGCAGTCAATGATGCTGCCGTGGCGGCCTACGGTTACACGCGCGCTGAGTTTCTGGCTATGCATATCACCGACATTCGGCCGCCGGAGGAAGCAGCCCGATTGATCGAAGACTTGAAGAAAGAGAGACCTGGGCTCCAGCCGTCGGGGAAAGGCCGGCATCGCCGTAAGGATGGCAGCGTTATTGACGTGGAGATCACCTCGCATACCATCCAATATGAGGGGCACAAGGCTTCATTGGTCGTTGCGCAAGACGTCACGGAGCGTCAGGGGGCGGCAGAAAGGTTGAGAGAAAGCGAACGGCAATACCGCAATATCTACGAAAACGCGCCCATCGGCCTGTATCGATCGACGCCGCAAGGCAGGATCGTGCTGTGCAATCCAGCCCTTATTCGTATGCTGGGATACTCATCCGCCGAGGAAGTGGCGCGGCTGGATCTGGAAAAGGAATTCATTGCAGATTATGTGCGCAGCGAGTTTCGCAGACGGCTTGAAGCCGAGGGTGAAATCCGAGGCCTCGAATCGACCTGGACCAGACAGAATGGTTCCACCGTGGTCGTCCGCGAAAGTGCCAGGGTAATTCGCGATGCAGATGGCAAGGTGTTGTACTACGAAGGGACGGTCGAAGATATTACCGATCGCAAACAGGCGGACGTTCTGCAGGATGCGCTCTACCGCATTGCCCGGGCTGCGGATCACTCCAAATCACTTAACGAGCTCTATCCCCAGATCCACAATATCATTTCGGAGGTGATGCCCGCCAGGAATTTCTACATCGCCATCCATGATCAAGCTCGAAACAAGATCAGATTTCCGTATTTTGTGGACGAAATCGATACCTCCATGCAGGCGGAGATCAACCCGGGCCGCGGATTGACCGCCTATGTGCTTCGCACCGGAAAATCCCTGCTGTCCACCGGGGAAATGCACGACGAGCTTGAACGCCAGGGGGAGGTGATCCTGATGGGTGCGCCTTCTGCGATCTGGTTGGGCGTCCCGCTGATCGTCTCCAGCAACACGATCGGAGTCATGGTGGTCCAGCATTACACGGATACGCAAGCCTATGGGCTCCGTGAGCAGCGGGTCCTGGAATTTGTCTCCTCGCAGATCGCCATCGCGATCGAACGGAAACGGGCCGAAGAGGCAGTACAGGAGAGCGAACAGCGCTATCGCGGTCTTTTTGAGAACTCCCCGGTTTCACTGTGGGAGGAGGACTTTTCAGCGGTCAAGCACCGTATGGATGAGCTAAAAGGCCAGGGTGTCACTGAATTCGCCTCTTTCCTGGAAAGTCACCCGGAGATCGTGGCGGAATGCGCACAACAAGTCAGGGTTTTGGATGTGAACCGTGCAACCTTGAAGCTATACAAGGCGCCGAGCAAGTCCGATCTGTTGGATAATTTGGGCCGGGTATTTGCCGCCGAATCCTATGAAGCATTCCGGCAAGAAATGATCATGATCGCGGAGGGCAGGTCAGACTTCGAATGGGAAGGCGTAAATCTGACTGTGCCTGGAGACCGCCTTGTACTGAGCATGCATGGCATGGCGGCGCCAGGCCATGAAGACACCCTGGCAAAAATCCTTATTTCAGTGACTGACATCACGGAACGCCAGAGGGCGGCAGAAAGGTTGAGAGAAAGCGAACGGCAATACCGCAATATCTATGAAAATGCCACCATCGGCCTGTATCGGACTTCCGCGGAGGGAAGGATCCTGATGTGCAACCCGGCCCTGGCGGGCATGCTGGGATATGCATCCTGCGAGGAATTGCTGCAGCGGGATCTGGAACACACATCTCATGCAGACTATTCGCGCAGCGAAATCCGAAGACAAGTCGAAAACGACGGTGAAATCCGAGGGCTCGAATCGACCTGGACAAGACGAAATGGGTCTACCGTTCTCGTGCGGGAGAGTGCCAGGGCCATTCGGGATGCAGACGGCAAGCTGTTATATTACGAAGGGACGGTCGAAGATATCACAGAGCGCAAACAGGCGGAGGTTCTGCAGGATGCGATCTACCGTATCGCCCAGGCCGCGGATCAATCCAAGTCACTCAACGCGCTCTATCCTCAGATCCACCATATTATTTCTGAGGTCATGCCGGCCAGGAATTTCTACATTGCGCTGCACGATCCGGTTCGAAACCTGATCAGGTTTCCCTATTATGTGGATGAAATCGATACCAGCACGGATCAGGAGATCAGCCCGAGCGAGGGACTAACCGCCTATGTGCTGCGTACGGGAAAATCCCTGCTTTGCACCCAGGAAGTGCACAACGCGCTCATACGCGAGGGGCATGTGATCCTGATCGGAACGCCGGCTGCGATCTGGCTGGGAATCCCGCTAATCGTCTATGGCAGTACGATCGGGGTCATGGCCGTACAGCATTACACGGATCCGCAAGCGTATGGGCTGCGTGAGCAGCGCGTGCTGGAATTTGTCTCCTCGCAGATCGCCATCGCGATCGAACGCAAACGGGCAGAAGAGGCAGTGCAAGAGAGCGAACAACGCTATCGCGGTCTTTTTGAAAACTCCCCGGTTTCACTGTGGGAGGAGGATTTTTCATACATTAAGCGTGCGCTGGATGATCTGAAGCGTCAGGGTGTCATCGATTTTCGCGCTTACCTGGAAGGCCACCCGGATATGGTGGCGGAATGCGCGCAACATGTCAGGGTTTTGGATGTCAACCGTGCTACCCTGAAGCTCTACAAGGCCAAGAGCAAGTCCGATCTGTTGGCGAATTTGGTCCGGATATTTGCCGATGAATCGTATGAAGCCTTCCGGCAGGAATTGACAATGATCGCGGAAGGCAGGACAGAATTTGAATGGGAAGGCGTAAATCTGACCGTGCCTGGCGACCGGATGATGGTGAGCCTGCAAGGTACGGCGGCGCCAGGCTATGAAGATACTCTGGCGAGGGTGCTGATTTCAGTGACGGACGTCACCGACCGCAAACGGGCCGTGGACAAACTGGAGTATGTCAGCACGCATGATGCGCTGACTCGCCTCTACAATCGCGCCTTCTTCGATGAAGCATTTAGACGACTGGAGCAGGGCGGGCAATTCCCGGTCAGTGTGGTCATGGCGGACGTGGATGACCTGAAGACGATCAACGACAGGGACGGGCATGCAGCCGGTGATGCAATGCTGCAGCGCACCGCACAAGTGCTCATGGCCGCCTTCCGCAGTGAAGATGTCGTCGCCAGGATCGGGGGCGATGAGTTCGCGGTCTTGCTGCCTCGCGCCAAGAGCGCTCTCGCACTTCAGAAACTGGGACTCATCAAAGACCTGCTGGCGGCCCACAACCGAGACAAT
>JBGPAT010000215.1:0-5193 GCA_041480885.1 Anaerolineae bacterium | reverse complement strand
GGTCGATAAGAGCCGGCTCGTTGAGGTGGGGACGGCGCTCCGCGATCAACATGACTTTGACCTACTTTCGTCCGTCACCGGCGTGGATTACTTCCCCGACAAAATGGAAGTCGTGTACCAGGCCTACAAGACGACCGGCGGACCCGGGATTATCTTCAAAGTCCAAGTCCCGCGCGTGGATCCCATGGAGGTACCGTCGGTCACTTCCATCTGGCCCGGTGCGGATTTTCAGGAAAGGGAAATCTGGGACCTCTTTGGAATCAAATTCGCCGGTCACCCGGACCTGCGCCGCATCCTGATGTGGGAAGGCTTTCAGGGCCACCCGCTCCGCAAAGACTGGCGAGAACCGTTCTTTGAAGAAGACAACAAACCTTTCAAGAGCCGCTGGCCTGAGGGACAGTACGCCAGTTCCGAGGACAAGAACCCCTACAAAGATAACCTGCATTTCCCAGAGCATTTCGATCCCGAGAAGGTTGTGTTCGACGGAGAAGCCTCGCTGTACGGCGCTCTAGCCAAGTACAGCAGTATCGAGGCTGGGATCAAGACCGACCACATTATCCTGAATCTCGGCCCGCAGCATCCATCTACTCACGGCGTTTTCCGGGCGGCGGTCATCCTGGACGGAGAGACGATCGTGAGTCTGAAGCCGGTGATGGGATATCTGCATCGCAATCATGAGAAGATCGGCGAGCGCAACACGTTCCTGCAGAATATGCCTTACACGGATCGCCTCGACTACTTCAATTCGATGAGCAACAACTGGGGCTACTCATTGGCCGTTGAGAAGCTCATGGGGGTCAAGCCCCCCGAGCGAGCGGAGTATCTGCGGGTGATCATGGCCGAGCTCAGCCGCATCCAAAACCACCTGATCCTGGTCGGGATGCTGATGAACGACCTGGGTGCATACTTTACACCCGCGCTGTATGCCTTTGAAGAGCGCGAACTCATACTGGATATCTTCGAGGCGGCTTCCGGAGCGCGGATGATGTGCAACTATCATCGCTTTGGCGGCGTCGCACGCGACCTCCCCGAAGGCGTTCTGGACAAGATCAGGGGTCTGGTAGAGGAGCGCCTGCCGCGCAAAACCGACGAATTCGAGCGGCTGCTGACGCAGAACGAAATCCTGCTCTCACGGATGAAAGGCGTACCAGTGATTGATGGCGAAGACGCCGTGAGATACTCCATCACGGGCCCGGTGCTCCGGGCGGCAGGCGTGCCGTACGACGTGCGCCGGGCGCAGCCCTACGGCATATACGATCGATTTGAGTTTGATGTGGCCTTGCGCCACAATGGCGATCTGTACGACAACTACCTCATTCGTCTGGACGAGATCCGCCAGTCCTTGCGGATTCTGCAGCAGGCGGTCAGGCAGATCCCCGACGGGCCGGTGATTGTGGGCAAACCGGCATACCAGGTACGGGTTCCTGCTGGCGAAGCATACGGCCGCATCGAGGCGCCCAAAGGCGAGCTTGGATACTATGTCGTGTCCACGGGCAAACCCAATCCTTGGCGGTATCACGTGCGCGCGCCGTCTTTCGTGAATATTACGGCCCTCGAGCGCATGTGTGTGGGCCAGAAGATCGCCGATTTTGTCGCGATCCTCGGAGTCGTGGACATCGTGCTGGGCGAATTGGACAGGTAGGTCTGTATGCCGCCAACCCAGCTAGCGCACCAACCGCCTGAGGCGCCGAGAACAAGGCAGGAGACCCCGATTATGTATGGACAAGGCATCATAAAGGGTTTGAGCGTAACCCTGAAGCATTTCATCGACACATACCTGGACGACATCACCTGGTGGGGACGGCGCTACCTCAAGCCCGAGGGCATTGCGCACCGCTCGAGCAAGGACACGCGGGGCATTTTCACGGTTCAATATCCGGAAGAGAAACTACCCGTGCCAGAGGAGTTTCGCTACGTTCCGTTTCTCGTCTATGACGAAGTAGCTAATGGCGAGAAGGAAATTCGCTGCACATCTTGTGGTATCTGCGCCAAAGTCTGTCCGCCGCAGTGCATATGGATCGTCAGGACGAATGATGCCCAGACCGGCCGCCCCGTGCCCGTGCCGGCGGAGTTCTACATCGACGCCGACATCTGCATGAACTGCGGCTTTTGCGCCGAGTACTGCCCGTTTGATGCGATCATTATGGATCACGACTACGAAATTGCGTCCTATGAGCGCAACGTATTCAATATGGAAAAGTTGCTCAAGCCGGCCTCCTATTACAAGGACATCCGCCCGCTGAATTACCAGCTCAATGAGGATGCACGCAAGGCCAAGGAAGCTGCCAAGGCAGCCAGGGCGGAGGTCGCCTCCTAGTGTGCACCATCGGGGCCGGCCCTCAAAGTCAAGACCTTCATTTTGCAAAGCTTTCCGACTTACGGTCCACTGAGGTGCGGTCGTTATGGTGCCTGATTGGTAGATCCTATGACTGATTTGTTGAGCAAGGAGACCGTTCTAGCCGCGCTGAGTGGCGTGCAGGAGCCGGAGCTCCACCAAGATCTAGTGACGCTAAACATGATACGGAACCTGGAGATCACGGGGGGTCAGGTGGCCTTCACGATCATGTTGACTACCCCCGCCTGTCCCCTGCGCGGCCAGATTGAGAAAGAGGCCAGGCAGGCTGTTATGGCTCTACCGGGCGCGAGATCCGTTGCCATCAAATGGGATTCCGATGTTCCAAACGATGGCCGCACGCGCGGCTTGGTGAATATGCCTATCCGCAATGCCGTGGCCGTGGGATCCGGAAAGGGTGGAGTGGGCAAGACCACAGTTGCAGTCAACATTGCCGTGGCGCTCGCCCAGAGCGGCGCCCGGGTCGGGTTGCTGGATGCCGACATCTACGGCCCCAATACGCCCACCATGTTGGGCGTGGACAGACTCCCGCCGCCTAACGGAAAAAAGCTGGTTCCTGCCCAGGCCTATGGTCTGAAAATGATTTCTATGGGCCTGCTCGTCAAGCCCGGACAGCCGCTCATCTGGCGGGGTCCGATGCTCAATTCAGCCATACGTCAGTTCCTGGGCGAGGTGGAGTGGGGAGAACTCGACTACCTCATCGTGGATCTTCCGCCAGGAACCGGCGACGCGGCCCTTTCGCTGGCGCAGGCTCTCCCCCTGAGTGGTGCCATCATCGTTACTCTGCCGCAGCTCGTTTCTGTCGAAGATGCCAGCCGCGGCTTACAGATGTTCCGCACACTCGAAGTTCCCATTCTTGGAATCATAGAGAACATGTCCTACCTCGACCTGCCAGACGGCACTCGGATGGACATCTTTGGTTCGGGCGGGGGCGAGCAGTTGGCGCAAGCCACCGACACCCCGTTTCTTGGGAAGATCCCCATCGACGCACGAGTGCGCGAGGGTGGAGACAGCGGCAAGCCCATCGTCGCGGTGGCACCCGAATCCGCGGCAGCCAAGGCTCTGCTGGCGATTGCCGAGGGACTCGCGGCACGAATAAGCGTCGCCGCTTTGAGCGGCAAGAACGAACTGCCGATCAACATTGTTGAATAGTCGCCTCCACGCCCGCGGTCTGCGCGCTTCAGCGCGATAGAGCCGGTCTGATTGTGCGCGTAAGGTCTGTGCGTTGGCACCTGAGATCAGCTGCCGCACAGATGCGGTAGGTCACTACGGTATAATTGCAGCATGCAGCCCAACATTATTGGTGTGCGCTTCACGAAGATCGGCAAAATCTATCACTTCGACTCCGCCTCGCTTGCGGACATCAGGCCAGGCGAGCGCGTCATAGTGGACACCGCCCGAGGCAGACATCTGGGCGAGGTCGTCCAGGTTCTGCCCGAGGCACCCTCCAGGCCCGATGGTGGCTGGAAACAGGTAGAGCGGCGGGCCACGCCCCGCGATCTGCTACTGCAGCAGTCCTGGCAATCCCGGCAAACTGAAGCGATGATCAACTGCCGGGCGCGCGCTTCCGAGCTGGGCTTGCGCGGCATCAAGATCGTTGCAGCCGAATACAACTACGACGGGTCGCGGCTGGCGCTCCTGTTCAGCACGGACAGCGAAGACAAGGCCGACCTCAAGTCGCTGCGCAAGGACATGCAGGCACTCTATCCGGCGTCTCAAGTCGAAATCCGGCAGATCGGCCCCCGCGATGTCGCGAAGCTGCTTGGGGGCATGGGCGCCTGCGGTCTGGAGACCCGCTGTTGCTCGAAGTTCCTGACCGACTTCAGCCCGATTTCCATCAAGATGGCCAAGGAGCAGGGAATCTCGCTCACGCCTACCGAGATCACGGGCATGTGTGGGAGACTCCGCTGCTGCCTGATCTATGAGTACGAGCAGTATGTGGAAGCCCGCAAGCAATTGCCAAAGCGGAACAAACGCGTCATCACGCCGCGCGGGGAGGGGAAGGTCGTGGACGTAATGCCGATGACTTACAAAGTTGTGGTTCTCCTGGATAGCGAAGAAGACAAGCACATCATAGCCACGTTCGATCGGGATGAGCTCCAGCCCTGGGACGAACTGGAGGCCTTGAAGCGCAAGTCCGAGGCCCCGTGTGACCGCCACGAAGGCGGGGGATGCACGTGCGGCAAGGCCGGCAGGTCCTGAACCGGAACGAAAAACATCAACTCATGGGTCGGCGTCGGCCCATTCCTTGGTTCACGCAGGGAGCATCGCCGTATGGAAGCGCCTGACGCCTGGCCATCACCACAAAAGATCCTGGTTATTCTGGCCCACCCTGATGATCCGGAGTTTTTCTGCGGCGGCAGCCTGGCACGTTGGGCCCGTGCCGGGCACGAGATCACATACTACCTCCTGACCTGCGGAGACAAGGGGTACAACGACACAACGAAACCTGAGAACCTTAATACGGACGAGCTGTGCGCAATTCGGCATCGAGAGCAGGATGATGCGGCCCGAACCATCGGCGCATCTGCGGTGCATTTTCTGGACCGCCCGGACGGGTATCTTGTGCCCGATCTGGAGTTGAGACGCGAGGTTGTGCGTGTGATCCGCAAGCTCAAGCCTGACGTCCTAGTGACTTGCGATCCCCAGACACTTTTCGCCACGTACGGCATCAATCACCCCGATCACCGGGCCGCCGGCCAGGTCGTGTTGGACGCGGTCTTTCCGGCCGCGGGCAACGCGGCCTACTTTCCGGAGCTTCTGGCGGAGGGCTACCCGCCTCACATGCCGAAGGAACTTTGGTGTGCGCTTACGAATCAACCCACTGTGACGCTTGATAT
>JBGPAT010000214.1:0-5225 GCA_041480885.1 Anaerolineae bacterium | reverse complement strand
CCTGGCCGCGCGAGAAGCCAACGAGGCGCGCCGTAACGTGCTCCTGCGACTCGCGGAGACTGAAGGAGGACATGCCGGGCGCTGGATCGCCGCATTGACCGAACTGGGCGTGCCGATTCCACCAGACCGAGATTCGGTTCGTGACCGGATCTGGCGATGGATCCTTGTACAGAGCGGCACGGACAACGCTCTGAATCGATTGGAGAGCGCCGAGAGCGACGACGTCGACATGTATGGATCTCTGGCGAAAATGGCTCCCAGCGACGCTGATCGCACCGTGATCGAGAACGTCCGTCACGACGAAGCGATCCACAGCGGTAGCATGCTGAAAACCGGCGCCCACCCTTCGCCGGGCCTGACCGGCGCCCAGGTGTCATTGGACACGATCCTACACCGCGAAAGCTGGCACCGCGCGGGCGGGGGTTGGATCGGGCAGGCAATCTACGGTGCAAACGACGGGTTGGGCGCGGTCTTTGGCATTGTCTCAGGTGTTTCCGGAGCCACGGCCGGCGGGCCGGCGGTCCTCATCGCCGGACTTGCGGGCATGCTAGCTTCGGCTCTATCAATGGGATCGGGAGCCTACCTGGCCACCAAGACGGAGCGCGAGGTCCAGGAAGCCGAGATGCGCAAGGAGCGCCAGGAACTGCAGCAACATCCCGAGGAAGAAGAGGAAGAACTAGCGCTCTTCTATCAGCTGAAGGGTGTTCCCGAGGAAGAAGCAAAGATCCTCGCCTCCCGCTTGATCGCACAGCCAGAGACCGCACTTAGGACGCTGGGCATGGAGGAACTTGGTCTCTCGGAGCAGTCGTATGGGAATCCATGGATCGCGGCTCTCTCTGCCACACTATCTACGGCCGCGGGAGCGTTCATCCCGATCGTGCCGTTTTTCTTCACCAGCGGCTATCGCGCGATCATCTTGTCGTTCGTGATCAGCACGGCGGCGCATTTCATTATCGGAGCATCCAAAACCATCGTGACGGGCCTGAGCCCGTGGCGAAGCGGTGCCGAAATGACGGTCATCGGCCTCGGCGAGGCCCTGCTCACCTACGGGCTGGGCCTCACGTTTGGCCCCATGGTGTAGTCCGAGAAGAAAAACAGCGAGATATCCTGCGTAAGGCGGCTACTCTTCGCCTGCGAGCAGCTTGATGCGCTCCCAGGGCTTCAGGCCGGCCTCGTCGGCGAGGATAGCCCGGAGTTCGTACATTTCATCGCGCAGGGCGGCAGCCTTCTCAAACTCGAGAGCCTTGGCAGCCGCCTTCATCTGCTTCTCCATCTCGAGGATAATCTTCTGGAGTTCAGCCTGCGAGGTCTTATCATGCTTGGTCCTGTAGTCGGCCTTGGCTTCACCTACCGCCATGGCCTTTTCTTTTGCTTCTGAGGAGAGCTGATCCGTGAGGTCGCGTATCGACTTGTGAATGCTGATGGGCGTGATGCCGTGATCTTCGTTGTGCTTCGCCTGCTTGAGGCGCCGCCGGTTGGTCTCAGTGATCGCGGCGTTCATTGAATCCGTAACATGGTCGGCGTACATGATCACGCGACCGTTCACGTGGCGGGCGGCTCGGCCAATCGTCTGGATGAGCGCCGTCGCCGAGCGGAGGAAACCCTCTTTGTCCGCATCGAGGATAGCGACAAGCGATACTTCGGGGAGATCCAGCCCCTCGCGCAGCAAGTTGATGCCCACGACAACGTCGAATACGCCCAAGCGCAGGTCCCGCAGTATGCCCACGCGCTCAAGCGTCTCCACCTCCGAATGCAGGTAGTGGACCTTCGTTCCAAGCTCCATCAGATAGTCTGCCAAGTCTTCGGCCATGCGCTTTGTCAGAGTCGTGACGAGGACGCGCTCACCGTCTTCTACCCGATGGCGGATCTCGCCGATCAAGTCATCCACTTGGCCCTTTGTTGGGCGGATCTCCACCTGCGGATCCACCAGACCCGTCGGGCGGATGATCTGCTCGACGACCTGATCAGCGCGCGCCATTTCATAGGGGCCGGGAGTGGCCGATGTGTAAATCGTGTATCCCATCACCTGTTCAAATTCGCTGAACTTAAGCGGCCGGTTGTCGACCGCGCTCGGCAGACGGAAACCGTACTCGACGAGGGTTTCCTTGCGCGAGCGATCGCCGTTGTACATGCCCCGGATCTGCGGCACCGTCATGTGGCTCTCGTCAAGCACGAGCAGGTAGTCGCTGGGGAGGAAGTCGATCATGGTCCAGGGATGCGTGCCCGCTGCCCGCCGATCCAGATGCCGAGAGTAGTTCTCGATTCCTGAACAATAACCAACTTCCTTGAGCATTTCGATGTCGTAGCGCGTGCGCTGCTCAATGCGCTGGGCCTCGATCAGTTTGCCTTCCGATTTGAACAGCGCGACGCGGTCCTCCAGCTCCTTCTCGATATCGGCGATGGCCTCCTTGAGCTTATCGCCTTCCGTCAGGTAGTGTTTGGCCGGATAGATGGAGGCCTCTTGCTGCTCTGCGTAGATCTCACCGGTAAGAGCATTGAACTGGGTGATCCGTTCCACCTCGTCGCCAAAGAATGCGATCCGAAAGCCGCGCTTGTCCTCGTAAGCGGGGATGATCTCCAGGGTATCCCCGCGCACGCGGAAATTCCCTGGTCGCAGCTCAAGATCGTTGCGCTGATACTGCGACTCGACCAACTGGCGAATCAAAGCGTTGCGCCGATACAGCTCACCGACACGCATCGTCACGGTCCCCTTGCCAAATTCCTCGGGGCTGCCCAGGCCGTAGATACAGGATACGGAGGCCACTATGATCACATCGCGGCGCGAGATCAGAGCCGTTGTCGCAGCCAGGCGCATCCGCTCGATTTCTTCGTTGATCTCGGTTTCCTTCTCAATGTACAGATCATGCCGCGGCACATATGCCTCCGGCTGATAGTAGTCGTAGTACGAGACAAAGTACTCCACCGCATTCTCTGGAAAAAACTCCCTGAACTCAGCATATAGCTGTGCGGCCAATGTCTTGTTGTGCGCCATGATGAGCGCGGGCTTCTGCAACTGCTCGATGACCGAGGCGATGGTAAAGGTCTTCCCCGTGCCTGTCGCGCCCAGGAGTACCTGATTGTGCATTCCCTTCTGGATTCCATCAACCAAGCTACGGATGGCTTCGGGCTGGTCGCCAGTGGGTTGGAATGGAGCCTGGAGTCTAAATGTCATCGGTTTCCCTTGGTTGCTGAAGACGTCCGTTCTATAGCTAGAGGTATTGGGTCCTGTTTGCGGCAACGTGACTAGCAAGGCAGACGATCTCAGGGGCCGGTCGTGTTGGTGTGGCGGGCGTTTATTCTACCGCACCACCAGCCGGCACAAGTCCTGAAGACTCTACATACCCCTGGCTGTAAGGCCATGAGATGTCATCTGCGGCTGGAATTCGGGCGCAGGTGCGGGAATCCGAGACGCCTGCAGATTCTGGTGGTGGTACGGGAAAGTGGGCGCGCCGGGCGATCCCGAGGTGGACACATAAGGCGAGCGGCAGCCGACCCGGCGACGAACGCGCCCTGTATGGGACTTGGCAAGGGTTCTTTCCACCGATGGTTGCTCCAGCTCCGGCCTCTCGTGAGGCCGCCTCGGCCGAAAAACAATGAGGAACGATTCCTAAATGAGGCACGTGATTCGTTTCGCGAAACGAAGAGGAACGAATGCCCATGGCGGTGGGCAACAGCGGGGATCGGCGACAGCTTGGGACTTGGCGCCTAGTGCGAGTATAGCACAAGCGTTCTATTTCCGCAATGAGGGACCATTTGCGTAGGGGTGCGCGAGTCGGAATCCGAGGCGATGTTGAAACCGCACAATCGTGCGCAATCGAGATTCTGGCGATTGGGGCATGAAGGAGGTGGAGAACGAGGTTCTTCACCTCCCTTATTTGCTCCCGTTCAGGTGATTCCGGTACACAGAATCGCTTCAAGATCGTTCCAGCAGTCTAAAAGAAAGAGTACATGAAGCCTCAGTCCCGAGGTGACGAAGCTGAGTCCAAAAGCACATGCCTGCGGTGAGGTTTCCGACGTGCCCGCCCGGCTGCCAAAGCGAGTCGCCGCGCCAGAGTTGGAGATTCTGCCCGAGTTCATCCGGGTGAGTCCCAGCTCGGTGCGCAGTAGAGTCGATCCGCTTCGGAGACACCCGATTTGTAAGCTTGAGTCGTCTTTCCTCCGGTAGGTGGCTGCAATTTGGTTGCAGATGGGGTAGCACGCTGTGGACGAATTTGCCCCCAAAAATGGAACTGTGTGGACACTGTAACCCGCTATGGACGATTTGAGTGACTGACTCTTAATCAGTAAGTTCAGGGTTCACCTGTGCCTGCGGCACGGTGCAGGCAAGTCCCTGGTCGGTCTCATCAAATTCGATTGGCTGGCGAGCCGGAGCATACCGCGGGATCGAGCCGTGTGCCCGACGGGGGACGCGTGCTCATCGTCCTCCTCTCTCAAGATTAGTAGGTTCACATGTGCGCAGTACTTTCCGCAGACAGCCTTCTTCATCGGAGGTGTGAGGAGCACCTACCGGTGCTGGAGGTGCTTGCGGCTTTTGGTGTCTTGTGGCCTTGATTGCTCCATTGCTCACCAATACTCTCGACAACGGCTGGCCGATGCCGGGGAGCGCATCGCATCCTTTGCCCTTGCCTGGGCTATGACGCGAGGCATTCCCCTTAGTGGTATCATTGCCAGAATCAGGTGACACTTGTGGATCTACCGTACTGACCAGATCCGCCGGTTTTCGTCGGGTCTCACCTGCGTTCAAGTTTTCTTCGCCATAGGTTTTTGCCAAAGGAGGAGCATAGAATGAATCGGAAATTTGTGTTTAGCGTCTTGGTGGTTTGTACCACCGTCCTTACGGCCTGCGGAGGAGCAACAACGCCCGCCGCTCCGGCTGCACCCGCGTCGACGGCAGTAGCACCTGCCGGAACCACTTCTCAGCCGACCGCGGCCGCCGTGACCCCTCAAAAAGGTGGGGAGATCATTGTTGCCTACAAGGATGATCTGGCGACACTGGACCCCGCCATCGGCTATGACTGGACCAACTGGCCCGCCGAGAAGCTAGTCTTCGACGGCCTGCTGGACTATGACAGTGGCACGACCATTGTGCCGCGGCTGGCCGAAAGTATGCCGGACATCAATTCCGACGCCACCGTATACACGTTTAAGCTGCGCAAGGGGGTCAAGTTTACGAATGGCCGCGAATTCACCTCGGACGATGTGGTCTACACCATCACTCGTGTCCT
>JBGPAT010000213.1:0-5233 GCA_041480885.1 Anaerolineae bacterium | reverse complement strand
TGGGACCATCGCGGCCTTCGGAATAACGGCCCTGCAGCAATTGCTCCTGCAGCAACAAGGGTGGCTGCGCCTCGTCGGCGGCGCGTTCTTGATCTATCTTGGCGTGAGGACGTTCTTCACCCCACCAGCGATGCATGAAGCGCAGGCGGTTCGCAACCCAGGACTGGTTGCCGCCTATCTGTCGACCCTCGGTTTGACGCTCACCAATCCAGCCACGATACTTTCCTTCACGGTGGTCTTTGCGGCGTTGCGACTCGGAGAGACTGCCGGCAGCTACGATGCCGCGGCGTCCATGGTACTCGGTGTGTTCCTGGGCTCGGCCAGCTGGTGGTTGTTCTTAAGCGCACTGGTCGGTTTCTTCCGCGAACGCTTTACGCCGGCACGGATGCTGTGGGTCAATCGCCTGGCAGGCGCCGTCATTCTCGGCTTCGGGATCGCAGCCTTGGTCTTGAGTTAGACAAGAGCCGCGACGCGCCATGGCGCGGTTGCGCCGAGGCCAGGCTGAACCACTACTCGCTGATCCAGAAATCCAGTCAGGGCATGAAAGCGCAGGGCGATGACCCCCTCGTCATGCGTCAGAATTGCGGCTGCCCTGAAGCGGCCGGCGCACCTCCCATGGAGATCTCAAAGCAAGTCCTTGGGGAAGGCCAGCTCTTCGCCGATCGGCGGCACGATCGCGCAGCTTCTCCACGCAGTGAGCGACGGGGCAAAGTAGTAAGCGCCGCCCACCGGCCGCGAGAAATCGGCCAGCCGATCATGCAGACCGTCTTCCGCCGTCCCGAACATCCTCGCCAGCATCAGGTCGAACCGCTTGCGAGCGGCGCTGAACCCGACAAAGTATAGGCCGTGCTCAGCGACCGTCCCATAAGGGACGCTGCGGCGATAGATCTCCAGCTCCACTCCGTCCTCTTCCACCGACATCCGTGCTACGTGCCCCCTCACATGCCCCTGCTCGTCCATCAAGGTGCGGCTGTCGGGCTTCGTCCTCCCGATAATCCGTTCCTGCTCGGCAATAGGCAGAGCGTGGAATGCCTCCAGGTCATGCACCCAACGCATCACCAGGACATGGCTGCCTCCTCCACCGGGAAGCCGCTGCGAGACCAATGCGATGCGCGGCGCCTCCAGCGGATCGGGATTCTTCGTTCCATCAATAAAGCCGGTGAGATCGCGGCTGTCGCGATAGACGAAGCACGGCTGCTCCGTCGCGAGACTGGCAACATCGCGGATCGCGAGCCATGCCGCCCGCGCACGATCAAACACCACGTCCGGCGTGCTGCCATGCATCCAGATCCAGATGTCGTGCTGCCGGGCTGGCGCATGCTTGCCGGTCGGTCCCCGGATCTCGGTGAAAGCACCCAGGTCAGCCGGTGCTTGCTTGGGAGCGATGAGGCGCCAAAAATCGCCCGCAAACGCAAGCACGAAATTCACGCCGCCCGCTGAGACCTCGGGTGAGTGCAAGCGGCGCAGGGACGCAAGGGCGACATCAGGCGGGATCCCTGGTAATAGGTCCAGCTCGAGGAAATAGTGGCTGTGCGTGCCCTGCGCGAAGATGCCGTTCTGAGGGGTGATCACCGTAAAGCCTCCTTCGTGCAGGTACGACTAATGTTGCGAGCCTCGTAACTTGCGGCCGATTGTAATCCAAGTTCGACTGCGGCCGGACGGAGCCAAGGTATGCCGGACACATTCGAGCCGAATAGCTTCGGGATTTAGCTGAATTTCGCGCCCGAAGCGGCCACATAGATTGCCAGGGCATGCATGTACAGAAGGATGACAAGCAGTGGAATAGTCCATAGCCGCGCCGTGATCAATTCCGCCGACGGGCCCGGGGATCTAGCGCCTTCGGGCGCCTGATGCCCCTTTCTTGGAATACCTCGATACAACGCGATGGCCCCGGTCAACAGCACGTACAGGGCATTCCACAGCAAGAGCCACACAGGATAGACACCCCAAAAGCTCCCGGCAGCCTGAACCTGAAAAAGATAGGAGCAAGTGATCACGATGCCAATCAATCCGAACACCGCCAAGCTCACGAGGGTCGTGAGTTCTTGGAAGCGTCTGGTCCATGCCCAGTTCGTAGCAACGACCTTTCTCAGCCCTATCAGCGTAAACACCCCGATCAGGACCGAAGCGCTGTTCACTGCCATGTCGCTCAATCCGTAGAACCGGGCAGGGTTGATGCCTTGTTCGATTTCATCGACCACGCCCAAAAGCGTTCCGTAGACAAAGATTAGTATGAAAATGCCCTTCCCGTTATGATCCTTGGAAAGCACCTCAAAGAGCAGCCAAGCCATTAGCACATATTCCGGAATGTGGATATGCTTGTTTGGATTATCCACAAGCCTCATGATCAAGAACGCGATGACCCCGCTCGGAACCAACCACAACAGATTCTTCAAGCCCCTGTGTGAAAGAATGACGGTGAGCCCATAGGCCATCCCCACGATGAGCACGATCACGAGCGGCACCTTGCCGGCTTCCTCCTTTCCGAAAGCGCTTTCGATGGCCCTGTAAACGATAATCGCGTCAGGAAGGACGTAGGTGTACAGGGCAACCAGTGCCCACAGAACGACCTTCAAGCCAATGCTTCGCACCAGACCGTTCAATCGCGGCTGCATTCCCATGTCGGTAATCTGCGGATTGTAACCGGAATGCGGCCAACAACGAGGTAGTCGAGAAGTGGACCTGATTGCGATGCCGCCCGCCTGCGGGCGGGACAGGTAAGACCACTCCATTGCTTGGCGAATCGGGACACCAAAAGCGTGCGCCCAGGTCAGTTGCCTGGGCGCATTTTTCAGGTGCGGCGGAATCTGCCGGTGCTCTCTCTTATGTCATGCGAAGCCCATCCGATTCAAGAAACACTTTCACAACCTGGGGGTCAAAATGCGTCCCCGCCCCCGCTCGAATGTGCTCCAGCGCCTGCTCCTTGGTCCAGGCTTTACGGTAGGGCCGGTCCGAAATGAGCGCATCCCACACGTCGATCACCGCAAATACGCGCGCCACGAGAGGGATCTGCTCGCCTTTCAAGCCCCGCGGGTAGCCTGTGCCGTCCCACTTCTCGTGGTGGCAGTACGGGATATCCAGAGCCGAGCGCAAATACTGAATTGGCGAGAGCATGTCATATGCCAGGGTTGGGTGCTTCCTCATCGCCACCCATTCTTCATCGGTCAGCGGCCCCGGCTTGAGCAGGATCCCATCCGGTACGCCCAGCTTGCCCATATCATGCAGCAGACCCCCGCGGCGCACTTGCACCAGTTCTTCGTCATGCAGACCGAAAAGACGAGCCAGGTTCACAGACAATTCGGTCACGCGCTCGGTGTGACCTTCGGTTTCCTTATCGCGCAGATCGAGGGCGTGCGACCAGCCTGCAATGGTGGCATCGTAGGCCAGCGACAGGTCGACGTTCGAACGCTGTAGGCCCTCGAACAGCCTGGAGTTATCAATCGCGATCGCGGCCTGCCCTGCCATAGTGTTCAGGAGATCCAGCCATTCCGGATCCGGCTCGAGCGCCGAGCGCTGGAACAGCTCCAGCACCCCCTGGACATTTCCCTTTGAGATCAGTGGCACCCCGTAGTAGCTGACAAAATCCTCGCGTTCCAGAAGCGTGGTCAGGGGCGGGGCGTCCGGCTGCAGCTTCAGATCGGGCACCGCGACTATGCGACGTTCCAATGCCGCCCGCCCGGCATGGCCTTCGCCCAAACGCAGCTGGCCTGTTTCGATAGCCTTGGTATGGAACCCACGTGCCGCAGTGTATTCCAGGACATGCAGGCTTGGGTTGAGCAAGAGCACAGCCACGGCATCTACGCCCAACTGCTTTGCAACATGGGCCAGCAGTACGGAGAGGCTGACCCTCAAGTCAATCGTGGAGGCAATGGCTCTGTCAATCTCACCGAGGGAGGCGAGTTGCTCCAGCTGCCGATTGATTCTTGCTTCCGCCCGCTTGCGCTGGATCGCCAGGGATACCTGCATGCCGACAGAGGCAAGAAATTCGCGGTCGCGCTCCGAGTAGCAATTCGGATCCTCGTAACTCTGGACAGCAATCACGCCGATGGTCTCGCCGAGCGTCTTGAGAGGCGCCCCCAGCCAGGCTGCCGGCTTGGCGCCGACGAGTTCGACTTCGCCGCGCGCCACCAGTTGCTCGAACATCGCTTCGGTCAGCAGGAGCGCCTCACCCATGCGGAAGACATACGAGGTGATGCTCTTTTCCAGTCTGGAGGGCGGCATCGGCGCGTCGTATTTGTCCACGGCAAAGACCTCTTCGAACAGGCCGGTGCTCTTATCATGGAAAACGACGAAGAAGTTCTCGCCGTAGATCACCTTGGCGAGCGATCGACGGATCAGCTCAAGAACTTCCTGCAGGCTCTCGGTGGTAGCGAGCCCTTGCATGATCTCAAACAAGGCCTGGCGCTCCCCTTCCGACCGCTTGCGCTCCGTGACGTCGCGATAATTAACGACGATGGCATGCACGGCGGGTTCCATCAGCAAGTTAGTGGCCGTCCCCTCAACCCAGCGCCATGAGCCGTCCAAGTGCCGGGCTCGATATTGAAAAAGGACGGGTTTGTCCGGAGCCTGCAAAACTTGGGCGAATATCTGCGTGGCCTCTTTCGCATCGTCGGGGTGGACTCCCGCAAACATGGAGTTCTCCCGCGGTGAATCGGGCTCCTGCCCCACGAGGCGATAAGCCGCAGGACTGCGATACACGATCTTTCCATCGACGCCAATCAAGGCAATGGCGTCGCCGCTGTTTTCGATCAGAGCCCGGAAACGTCTCTCACTATCGCGCAGCGATTCCTCTGCCCGCTTCTGATCCTCGATCACACTCAGCAATGCACGGCGCGATTGGTCGGAAGCCGCCAGCAACTCCCGTGCCGATCTTTCAGCCGCAATAATGCCATCGATGCGCCTATGCTCGGTCAGGTCGGTTGCCACCACGCATAAGGAATCGGGCGTCTCGCGTATGGGCAGAGGGCTTACGGAAAGATAGACTGGCACTTGTGTTCCGTCGCCGGCGGTGAGCTCAAGTTCCTCGCGGCGCTTGTGGTCTCCGCCCTTTCGCAACAACGATTGAATAGTATTTTTGCCCGCGGGCGCAATCCAGGTTTGGATCGTGGAGCCGATCACTTTTTCTAGCGGCGTCTTGAGCATCTCGGCAAAGCGCCGGTTTGCGTATAGGATCACGCCCTCGGCCGACAAGGTGAGCGCGCCCTCGCCCATCTCCTCGATCAGCATCCGGTAG
>JBGPAT010000212.1:0-5241 GCA_041480885.1 Anaerolineae bacterium | reverse complement strand
GGCCTAGGGGGAGGTCTTTTGGCCTCTGGAGTTGGGAGACTCCTTCGCTGACGCAATCTTGGGAAGGGGTCGGCGGCTAGAACTTGTATCCGATCTTACGGAGCAGGTCTTTCCGCCAGACAATGTCCTCGCCTTGTTCCACGCCGTTGGGCGATGACCCGTCAATCACTCCGAGAATCCCGCGACCCTGCCCCGTCTGAGCGACCAGCACCTCGGCAGGATTTGCGCTGGCGCAGAATATCCCGGCAACCTCGGGGACGCCCTTGATCACGTTGAGGACATTCACGGGGTAGTAGCCGTCGCCAAGAAACACGATAAATGAATGGCCGGCTCCGATCCGCAAGGCATTCTTCTTGGCCAGCTCGATCATCGCCTCATCCGTGCCTGTCCAACGAACAAGGCATTTGCCTGAGGCCTCACAGAATGCCACTCCGAACTTGATGCCGGGCACGGCATTTACCAGGGCCTCGTGCAGATCTTCGACGGTCTTTATGAAGTGTGATTGTCCAAGCACGAAGTTGACGGTCTCAGGCTTCTCGATTCTCACGACTTCGATTTCCATTGGATCCTCCAGCGCACATGATTGCTTTTGGTATCATTCTAGCAAGATTCCTCATCCGGCGCTATGCTACTGTGCTGCCGGCATTGAATGGGGAGGAAACACGTGCACCGCGATAGCTTGATCCGCTTACTCTGCCTACTTGCACTGCTGTTGACCTCGTGCGCTTCGACACTGCCAGCGGAGACGCCAATCCAGGCTGTGAGTCCGCCGGGCATTTCCCCGAGGCCGGCAAGCACCATCACCTCATCTCAGCCGTCTACCGCACCCCCCACGGCTATTCGGACTCCAGCGCCGGCGGTTCCGGATTTTGCGCACATCATCACTGTGGTTTTTGAGAATCAGGAGTTTGGCAGCGTGTTTAACAACTCTGCCATGCCGTATTTCAATCAGCTGGCCACATCCTACACGCTGCTCACGCAGCACTACGCCGTAGCGCATCCGAGCCTGCCCAACTATCTGGCCATGATCAGCGGTGATACGTTTGGCGTGATGTTCGATTGCACCACATGTCTTTACGACGCCCAAACCCTTCCGGACTTGATCGAGGCGAGTGGGCGCACGTGGAGGGCGTATCTGGAGGATATGCCACAAGCCTGCTTCACGCGCGCCGATGCCGGCAACTATGCCATGAAGCACAACCCGTTCATGTACTTCAAACCGATTCGTCTAGATGAAGCGCGGTGTGCCAAGGATGTCGTCCCGTTTGGAGAGCTGTCTGCGGACCTCGCAGGCGGTGGGCTCCCGGACTATGTGTTCATCTCCCCCAACCTTTGCAACGACGCACACGATTGCAGCCTGCGCACGGCCGACGACTGGCTCAAGGGACTCATGACGCTGCTGCTGCCATCGCTGGACGCTAGCGGCAGGCCGTATCTGGTCATCGTCACGTGGGACGAGGGGCAAGGGGCTCACTCGTGCTGTGGATTGCCCGCAATTGCAGGCGGCCGCGTGGCGACCATCCTCGTCTCACCTCAGGTAAAGCAGGGCTTTCGGGACGTGACCCCCTACAGCCACTACTCGCTGCTCAAAACGATCGCAGCCTCCTGGGGCCTGTCGTATCTGGGCCACGCGGCGGATGCAGCCACGGCGCTTATAACTGCCCCCTGGAAATAGTGTAGAAGCTGGCGGCCGAGCGTCAGGCTGTGGTTCGGCAAAAGAAGACCAGCAGAGTGGTTCCGTATTTCCGCCGGTCGAACTCTCGGATGTTATCGAGCTCCAACTCCCGATATTCACTGGGGGCAATCTGGGCGATGATCCAGCCATCTTCTGCAAGCCAGTCCATATTCCGGTCGAGTTCTGAGAGTGCTTTCGACCACAGATCCTTGTACTGCGGCGGTGCAATGTATATATAGTGAAAGCGCGCGTCGGGGCTCGCCGCCAGCAGGGAGAATGCGTCGGCTCTTCTCACTTCTCCGTGGTTGGCAAGCTTGGTAGCCTCCAGGTTTGCCCGGATCATATCTACTGCGGCGCGGGCGAATTCGGTGAAGCGGACTGCCGTCGCGCCGCGGCTGAGCGCTTCAATGCCGACGGCACCGGTGCCAGCGAACATGTCCCACCAATTGGAATCCACCACGTCCGGGCCGAGGATGTCGAAGAGCGCTTCCTTGACGCGATCGGTTATCGGGCGCGTTCCATCCCCTGCAACTGATTGAAGCCGGCGCCCTTTGGCGCGGCCCGAGATGACTCGCAGGCTCATGCGATTTTCGGACTGCCCGTCACAGTCGGTCGCTCCGCGGTTGCCCGCGCCGCCAGCAGGTTGCCGTGCGGAACAATAATGGGGACAACGCATCCGGTGCTCAGGATCAAGCCCTTGCCGTCAGTGTCGGCTATCGCCTCTTTGGCCTCTCGCCGAATTTCCACGGGAGTGTTGTAGACCAAGGTGTCGCGGCGTAGCCCGCCACAAAGGGTTCCGGCAAATCTCTTTCGTGCTTCCAAGAGCGTTGGCGCCGTCTCGCGGTCGTGCCAATTAATTACATGGATCGGATAGTCGGCGACGGCGTCGAAATACACATCTTGCCCGTGCAAATGCAGGATGTTGCACCACAATGTGGTCGCGGCTGACAACACGTCCAGGTCGAAGGAACGGCTTGTCCGCGTGAACTCATCTCGCGATAAGAGACTAGCCTGGGCATGCTGTACTGCGTAGAAGATGCCATCCGCACCGACTTCCACGACGGCCTCAATGAAGCGCCGGGTGGACTTCGCGATGATTTCGAGCCCTTTCATCAGCGCCCCGGGATGTTCCCGCAGATGCACGAGCAAGGTTTGTTCTCCAGCCAAATGCTTCGCCTGCGCCAGCGGATTGAAAACTGTCTGCACGATTGGAGTGTCCTCGCCGATCTGCCGGCGTATTTCTCGGAGGCAGGTGATCTGTGCCGAAAGGTGGGGCGCCTCGAGGTCAAGAATCGGCAATCGCTCCCAGTCCTTCGGCTCACGGACGACGGTTTTCGTGTAGCGGCGGGTACCCTCTGTGCTGCCCTCCCACACGTCATCGACGCCCCAATCCTTGAGGCAATAGGAAGAGGCCGGCGTCACTTTCAGTATGTCGAAGTCATACGCGCGCTGGAAAGCCACGTGGGCGGTCGCAAGTGCAGCTGGAGTCTGATCGTCAACGGGGAAGTGCCGCCATAGCGCCACAGGAGGCCGATCAGTGCTTTCGCCACGCAGGCAGGCCTGCAATCGTTCGCGGTGAGTCGTCATGGGATTCTCTTGATCACACAAAAAGTCGCTCCTGCCCGCCCCACAGACAGCACGATAGGAGCGTCGCGGAAAGTCTGGCGGTCCTCGTTCGTGCGCGTATTCACCAAGATGTAGTCGCCGGCGGCGAGATCGCTGGCCGCGCCGCGTTCATCGAGCACGCTGACATTCGACGCGGCATAGGGTTGGGCGACGGCCGGTTCCCTGTGGACATATAGCTTGACCGGACTCCCTGCAGAAATGTTGAATTCCTGGACCGCTTCTTTGTAGCACGTGAGCCAGTAGTCAGTCTCGAAGTGGCGAAATGCCCCGCCCGTGCCACCAACCACAGAATTATAGTATGCATATTCATAGGGATGCAATTGGACGATCCCCGCGACTCCCGGAGCGAGGATTAGCACCCCCAGCGCCACATTGATCAACGGATTCTTGATCTTCTCAAAAAGGACGTCGATCCCGATAGCGCTGATGACGAAGATAGGTGGCAGGACAAACAGGAAATGCCGCATACCATCGTACTCAGGAGGACGCCGCGCGACAACGTAGGCGACGGGCACAACAAACCACAAGAGGATCAGCAGCGCCGGCGCCGCTCTTTCGAAGCCTGCCCTCAGTCTCCGTCCAAGCGCGAGCAGCCCGAGCACGAACAAGGGCCAGACAAACTCGGTAAGAGTAAATGTCAGGAAGAACGGCAAATATCTCCGGGGCAGGTCGTAGGCATGATAGACATTGTCAGCAAATAGAACAGGCAATACCGTCGGATTGTCCGACATGAATTGAAATACCTGCACGAACCGCGCCGGGGCCTCCCACAGATAGGGCCAAGAGGCGAGCATGATCACCGTTGAGAGCAGCCCATACATAAGGATCCAGCGCACGGTTCGCCAGGCCGGTGCGCGGATCAAGAAATACGCCGCCACCAGCAGACCCGCCAACGGCCCCAGCACACGATTCCCGCTGGCGAGGCCAAGCAACACCGCGGGAAGCACGACCTGATGGGCAGTCTTCGACGCCGGGTCCACCGGATTGGATGCCACGCGATCCACCATCCGGAAACCAAGCCAGACTGATCCCGTCAGGAAGACCAGGAACGGCATGTCTTTTGGATTGATGAAAGCATGTCCCCACAGCAAAGGCTGTAGCCCAAACAGAGCCGAGGCAGCCACGGCCGCCCGGTCTTGCGTAAACATGGCACACAGCCGGTACACAAAATAGATGCCGACAAGGAAAGTCACAAAGTTGATGAAGTGCCAGGCTGAGGCCGCATCGACCCCAAACAACTCCAGCAAGTAGACTGGCTCGCGAGCCAGGAGCAGATAGGCAGGGCCACGATTCTTGTGGTCGTCACCGCTGGGACCGTAGGACTGATTCAAATCGAAGTGGCCGCTCAGCCAATTGGCGGGCGTGTATGCGTAGCCGAGCGCGTCGGCATACTTGTAGAAAAGGGGCTCATCCCACGTTAGCCCGTAGTCCCTGAAAACGAGCAGGCCCGCCAGCAGGGCACCTGCAAGCAGCCAAAGAATGGGTCTCCTGGCGGCCCCGCGCAGCCACGTCATCTTCGCTCTGCCAGCCGCCTGGCCTGCCGTTCCTGCGCCTCACTCTGCCGGCGCTTCTCATCTGGGGTCTCGGCGAGAAGCGGTGGAACCGCAACGGGCTTGCCGGTCTCGTCCAACGCGACGTACACCAGGTAGGCCGTATTTGTTTTTTTTCGCTCGCCCGAAATGGGGTTCTCTGCCTGAACCTGTACCTCAACCTCCATCGAGGTCTTACCCACATTTGTGACTTCGGCGGTCAGCTGGACAACATCCCCGAGCCTGATCGGGCTTCGGAAAACCATGGAATCGATCGCTACCGTGACGACGCGCCGCTGGGAATGGCGCATGCAGGCCAAGGCGCCAGCCTCGTCTACAAGCTTCATGATCCAGCCTCCGTGCACGTTGCCCAGGTTATTGGCGTGATCCGGTTGCATGAGCTGCGCGATG
>JBGPAT010000211.1:0-5245 GCA_041480885.1 Anaerolineae bacterium | reverse complement strand
GCTGCAACGAAAACCAGCCCCGGCCTCATGAGTCCGGCCGAAGCCGCCGCGGAGGCCAGCAGGATCACGATGGGCCCCTCGATTGCGACCAGTAGCGTCAGGATTGGATAGGTCCAAGGCCCCAGTTCCGGCAAACCACCGCTCCTCAGGGTATGGATGAAAGCTTGCAGAAATAGCACCAGACTATTCAAGAAAATCCTGCCCCAGTCTCAAGTTTCATGGTTTCGCGCACGGCATGCGGTGGTTTCCGAAGGAGGGCGCAGCGAGCCCTCGTTTGCGGATCGCCCGCACCTGACGGTCATTTCTCCAGCATCGTTCGCGCCTGCTCCACGTAAGCCAGACTCTGATGTCGGAAGTACGTATTATAGAGCATGGCGTAGTGCCCGCCTTGTTTCAGCAGGGATTCATGGTTCCCTTCCTGAATGATACGCCCTTTTTCCATGACGATGATGCGGTCGGCAGCCCTGACGGTCGAGAGACGATGCGCGATCAGAATGCTGGTCGAATGTTTGAGGATGAGACTCAAGGCCTGTTGGATCTGCCACTCGGTGAATGGATCGATGCTGGCGGTCGCCTCGTCCAGGATGAAAATTGCAGGGTGCTGCACGAGGACGCGCATCAAGGCTACCAGCTGGCGCTGTCCCATCGACAGACGATTGCCGCGTTCGCCGACCTCCGTGTGCAGGCCGTCCGGCAGCGTCTCCAGCCATTCGCCGTCGCCGATGCGCTGCGCCATCTCCAGCATCTCGGCTTCGGTGACTCCCGGGACCGCGTAGCGGATATTGTCGGCGACCGACCCCGAAAAGAGGAACGGGACCTGCGAGACGATGCCCAGCTGGCGCCGGTACTGCTGCAGGTCGAGCGTACGGATGTCCAGCCCGTCGATCGTGAGCCGGCCCTGCTGGAATTCATAGAAGCGTGCGATCAGTTTGGCGATCGACGACTTGCCGGCTCCGGTGTGCCCCACGAATGCCAAAGTCTCTCCGGGCTGAATGCACAGGTTGAAGTCCGATAGTACGGGCTCCTTGTCCGTGTAGCGGAAGTTGAGGTGGTCGAAACAGACCTCGCCCTTCAGACGAGGTACGTCCCGCTGTTCGGTCTGGACGACGTTCGGATCCGCGTCGATCAGCGCGTAGACGCGTTCTGCGGCCGCCAGTCCCTGCTGGATCTGCGCCCAGAAGGCGGCCAGGTTCTGGATCGGGAAGAAGAATTGGTCGAGGCTCATGATGAACAGGTACCAGGCTCCCGCCGTGATCAGCCCCTGCGTGATGCTGAGCCCGCCGGAATACACCAGGATGGCATCGCAGATGCCGGCGACGGCGTTCAAAACGGGGAATACCAGCGAGAGAACCAAGCCGCGCCGCACGTTGACGCGATAGGAGGTTTGGTTGGCGGCATCGAACGTGTGGAATATCGATTCTTCCTGGCGGAAGTTCTTGGCAATGGAGATGCCGCTGACGGTCTCTTTGATGGCCGCGTTGACATCGGCCATGGCCTGCATGCCGCGGCGCGTCACGCGCCGCGCCAGGCTGCGAAAACCCAGCGTGATCGCAAAGATGAATGGTATGAATGAGAACAGCAGCAGAGCCAGGTGCCATTCGGTGCGGATAAGCACCACTGCCAGGATCAGGGCCTGAAAGACCTGTGAGCCGAGGTCGGTGACGATGACCACGAGCTGTCCAAAATCGTTGCTGTCGGACGTGATGCGCGAGACGATGCGACCCGAGGAGAACTGATCATAGAAGGACAGATCGTGCTCGGCGGCAGCCTCAAAGGCACGCGAACGCAATTGCAGAACCACGTCGCCCACCGAGCGCACGACGAGGCTGCGGCGCGCCCAGTTCAGCCCCCATGTGGTGAAGGCAATGACCAGCAGCACGAGCGCAACCGTGCTTACCGCCCTCATGGTAGGCTGGCCTGAGAGCAGATCCACAAGGCGGCTGACGACAATCGGCAGCGTGGCGCCGATGGCCGCGATCGCCAGCACCAGCACCGTCACCACCATCAGGCGCTTTGTCTGCGGCCTGAAGTAGTCGACAATACGCCGCACCAGTTGCTGGTCGGAGTATTGCCGGTCGTATTTTTCGACGTTAAGCCCACCAAAGAAGCCCATATTTCCTATCCGCTTTGATCACTACCAGCCTGCCCGGCAAACACATGGCGTCAGGAACCTCGAAAGCCGGTACCCATCGCCGACCGCCCGCAGCGAACCGCTCCCTACTCTCTGAATATGCGACCGTATGCCTCGGAGGACCGCATCAGCTCCTCATGCGTGCCGATGGCTGCGATCCCGCCCTGACGCATCACAATGATCAGGTCCGCCCAACGGATCTGCGAGAGGCGGTGCGTGATGAGAATCGTCGTGCGGCCCTTGGAGGCGTTGGCGATCGCCCGTTGAATCTTGTCTTCCGTGGCTGAATCGATGGCGGATGTCGAGTCATCCAGGATCAAGATGCGGGGGTCCGTGAGGAAGGCACGCGCCAGAGCCAGGCGCTGGCGCTGACCGCCCGAGAGCGTCACGCCGCGCTCACCGATCACCGTCTCGTATCCCTGATCAAAAGTTTCGATGAAATCATGCGCCTGGGCCGCCTGCGCCGCCGAAAGTACTTCTGCGCGTGTGCCGCCGGGTTTGCCAAAGGCGATGTTGTCGGCAACGGACCGTGAGAACAGGAAAATGTCCTGCTCGATCATCGAGATCTGGCCGCGCAATCGGGCCAGGTTCCATTCGCGGACGTCCACACCGTCCACCAGCACCTGTCCACGGCTCACGTCGTAGGTGCGGTTGATGAGTTTCACGAGCGAAGTCTTTCCGGAGCCCGTCTGGCCCACGATGGCAACCGTCTGACCGGGCTTCACGCGGAAGGAAATGTCCTTGAGCACATACTCGCTGCCCTGGGCAGCATTAGCCGAGGGCACCGGGTCTGCGCCATCTGAGGCAGGGTAGCTGAAGGAGACATCGCGAAACTCGATCTCGCCGCGCATGAGCGCGTCGCGGCCGGAGGCGTTTTGATCAAGATTCGTTTCGTGGTTCGTCAGCTCGAGGATGCGCCGGGCTCCCGAGATGCCCAGTGAGACCTGAGTATATGCAAAGGAAGAGGTAAAGGTCGGGAACTCCAGCATGCGCAGCAGGCCGAAATAAGCGACGATGGAACCCGTGTTGAGCAAGCCCATGCGGAACAGAAGCAAAGCGTGGAAAAGGCCGCCGGCATATGCCAGGCCAATCAGCAGGTTGGGGAGAAAACGCGCCTCGATATCGCCCTGATGGACGAAGGCATCCCTCACGCGCCGGGCGTTGGTTACGAAGGTCTCGGTCTCGCTGCCCTCTTGGGCCGCGCCCTTCATGATCTCCACTCCGTCCAGCGTCTCCGAGAGATGCGTGTTCATCTCGCCGAAGGTCTGGCGCACCTCATCGGTCACCGGCGACATGTTCCGAAGATAGCGCCACAATGAGAGGAAATACCCCACGGCGAACAAGGCGGGCGTGAGCAGTAACGCCGGGTGGTAGCTCGGGATGATGAAGAACGGGACCACCATGAAGAGCGTGGCACCCACCACTAGGTTGATACCCGGGCTGAACATCAGGTTGACCTCGCGGACGTCATTGGTGGCGCGCGCCATCGTGTCGCCTACAGGCTGCAGGTTGTGGAAGGTCATGCTCTTGCCGAGCAACGAGACGTAGATCTCGTCGCGGATATCGCGTTCGAGCTTCTGCGCCATCAGTTCGGCGCCGAAGTTGCGCCCGAATTGGAGCACGCCTCGCATGATCTGTGAGCCGCCCAGGATCAGGCCCAGCGGGATCAGGCTGCTCAAGACCGGGTTGGGCTTCAACATGTCGTTGAAGGCATTGCCCACCAGCACCGGCACGGCTGCGGCCAGCGCAGCATTACCGATGGCGCCCAGCACCAGCATGGTCAGGATCGGCCAGTAGCGCGCGGCGTGCGACCAAATCCAGCGGAGCGGGCCTCTGGTGCGTTCGAACGGCTGGCGGACAAGCGTGAATTCTGCAGGAGCCGCGAGGGAGGTCATGGGCATAAAAAGCCTACCGCAGGGAGTGCGGCAGGCTGACTAAACAACTATGTACCCTTTGATTGTACCATGCAGGCCGTAACCTCGACTGTTTGCCAGGGTTGTAATGGGTAGACTGCCCGCGCGGGCAGTCACACCTTTTGCAAAAGGAGAGTGTCAAATGGAAATGCCGAAGACGATTGCTAGTTGGTGCATGATCCTGTTCTTCCTGCTATTCGGGTTGGCCGCCTTCATTCCTGCTCTGGGTGGCGGTTTCTTCCCCATGCTCATCGGACTGTTGGCCCTGGGGACCGCGGTCTTCACCTTCTTGGGCAAGTGAGAGCGTTGCTTTGAAAATACAGCCTCCCGGCCAGGAGGCTGTATCGTTTTAATCACGTACTATTGGATGGGGCTGCGTTGGTGGGCTGCCTCGCACGCTAAGCCGGCCCGACCGGACGGGGGACACTACTCGCCGATAGATAGACGCACAGGCAGAGAACGATCACCGCGATGAACACCAGGGCCGCGATTGCCGGCGCATTAACCCGACGCCTTGCAGCGACTTCAGCCAGACCCTTGCCTGCACCATAGACAACCACCCACCCAAAATACGGGATCAGGCCAAGGATCCAGACTTCCATGTATCGAAGCAAGCCGGGACTTTCTTCATTCGTTCCGCGGACGGCGAACAGCAATTCAATCGCATCCGCGGCCAGCAGGCCGAATAGGATGAGCTCTATCGCGCCGGCGCGCATGCCCGTCCACAGCATGCGGATCGAGACCGCAACTCCGAAGACCGTGAGAATCAGCAATATCCCGAAAAGCAGACCCAGTCCTTTGGACGAGTCGCTTGTGATCGATGCTGCCGGCGAGACAGGAGCAGTCGGGCTGGAAGCCAGGCGGATGAGGCGTCCACATGAGGGGCATTGGACCACATCGTCGCCGGTCTGCGCGCCGCAATGGGGGCAGGTTTTCGTAAGGATCTCCCTTCCAGGTTGCAGGACGGCCCTCCCAGGCATGGCCTGCAGCGGAATTTTAGCACCCGTGGTGTGGTGCGGTCCGATCAGGTGGAGCGTGTCCCAGGCCAACGCAGACGGCGATTTACAGCGGGGTTTCTGCGAGGATCTCGGCGCACTTCGACGCGGGCTGCCAGCGTTCGTTGTCCTCGAGGCTCCACCAGGCGGAAAGCAGCGCATGTGCCAGGCCCCATTCTCGAATACGCTCCTTCTCGAACCCCAAT